>NZ_JBQHWF010000014.1:0-100290 GCF_052064095.1 Blautia sp. HCP3S3_C4 | reverse complement strand
TTTTTCTTTCTGTAAACTGATGACAGTATACAGAACAATCCAGAGACACGCAAGGTAATCATTATTACGCTATTTTAAGAGGTCAATAACATTATACTTCCAATTGTTTTAATCTTTATTGCAGGCGTATTAATAATGGCAACTTCATTTGTTATTATTAGTATGAGAGAGAAGAAGGCAAAGGATGCATACAACAGAAGATATGAAGCATCTATAAAGGACGAGCTTACAGGCTTATATAATAGACGAGGGTTTGAAGCTGACTGTGAAATAATCAAGAAAAATAATAACTTAATAGAATACGTTCTTATTATGATGGATTTGAACGGTTTAAAAGCAGCTAATGATAATATTAGTCATGAAGCAGGGGATGAGTTAATTATTGGCGCTTCGAAGTGTATGGTTAATGCATTCTCAGGTCTTGGAAGGACGTATCGTGTAGGTGGCGATGAGTTTGTTGCATTACTGAGAGGAACGAGAGAAGAAGCACAGGATGCAGTTAAGACATTTGATTATTTAACTGAAAACTTCCAGGGAAATCTTATTTCTGAACTTAGTGTGTCTAAGGGAGTAGTTGTTTGTTCAGAACATATAGAACTTAATTTTGAAGAAATTAAGGCAATGGCTGATAAGCTGATGTATGCAGATAAGGATGAATATTATAGACGAACAGGAAAAGATAGAAGACGAGTTTGATTTATAAATCACCCTTTGAGAGAGAAGGATTTACCATTGAAGCCTGTTGAGGCCTAAAAAACATTATTCATCCTCTGAGCATTTCGTTATATGAGGGCATATAGGCACTTTTTCACCTACTTATTATAAGGATAACTGGTAAAACTGATCAAACAGCTCCACCTGGAAGCTTCCGGGGCCGGAGCTGTTTTTTTCAGCTCTTTCGCCGGCGATACCAAATTCTGTAGCTGCAGTGAAAGCTGCAGTGAAAGGATCTGTGACTGCCAGATAAGTGGCACAGATCATGCCAAGCATACAGCCGGTTCCGGTGATCTGCGACATGGCAGGAGTGCCTCTTTTGATAAATGAGCATTTGTTTGCAGAAACGATCATATCTTCCTTACCAGTGATCAGGAGTGTAGTGTTCCATTGAGCAGCTTTTTCCTGGAAAAGTTCCTGCAGATGAATCCGATTGATATCTGTGACGGTATCCTCGTCCCCTGCATCAATGCCGATGGCATGGGCGGTTTGGCCGGACATGGCAAGAAGCTCAGACATATTGCCCTTGAGAAGTTCCGGCATATGAATGTTCATAAGTCTGTTTGCAAATTCGTAACGCAGATTGCTGCAGGCAGTACCTACCAGATCAAGCATAACAGGGATGTGGAGACTAGCTGCAGTTTTCAGAGATTCAGGCATGGATTTCATACGCGCATCAGTGATATTTCCAAGATTCAGTGCCAGTGCATGAGAACTTCTGGTAATCTCAGCTACTTCAGCGGGATGTTCTGCCATGATCGGGCGGCCTCCGGCCGCCAGAATAATATTAGCACAGTCATGGATAGAAATTGGATTAGTGATGCAGTGAATCAGCGGCTGTGCTGCTCGGGTCAGTTGTCTGGGATTTGTCTGATTTACGGTCATATACTTTTGCTCCAAGGCTTTGTTGAAATTTGGCAAGCATTCCTGTGTGACTTAAGGCTTTCAGGAAGAAATAGGCAATGGTGCCACCCATGCAGGTTGCTGCCAGAAACATTGGTGTATAGAAAAATGCGTTCAGTCCGCTTCTGCCCATAAGAAATGCCATTACAGGATAGGAAACCAGAGAGCCGATGATACCGGTTCCGAAGATCTCACCGATCACTGCGCAGATAATCTTTCCATGAGAAGCGCGGTAGAAAACGCCTGATAAAAATGCACCGAATACGGCACCTGTCAGTGCAAGTGGCGGGATACCCATAAACATCATGCGGATGATTCCGATGAGAGTGGCACAAAGAAGTGAATACCACGGTCCCAGAAGTACGGAGCAGACGATGTTTATCAGGTGTGCAGTAGGGCACATACCCTCGATTCTCAGAATGGGTGAGATGACAACGCCGATGGCAACCATCATGGCGAGCATGACCATTCTGAATGTTTTGGATCTGTCTGTGTTCATAATAATGAACCTCCTTGAAATGAAGATTTGGTCTGCCGAAGCAGACATTATCAGTTGTGCAGGAAACAGATAAAATCCTGCAAAAAAAATCTGCCGGAATAACACACTGGCAGATTTTAATATACAAATACAGTACCTACGCTGGCATTATCCATATCAGGTGCGGTCGAAGATCTATCTTCCTCTCAGCCTGTCCCACAGGCTCCCGTTGTTATCATCTATATGCAGATTTTTCTTGTGTTAGAGTAACACAAGCATCTGGAAAAGTCAATGGGATGTAAAATCAGGTCAGCAACCCTTTTTAGAGTGTTGCTGGAATAAAAAATCTATTTGTACTAAAACGATTGTCCGTGATATGATTAACAGGTAGATGACAGACGGCATATGATAAAAAGAAGCTGTCTGCATGGACAGAAAGGCAGGTTAAATCTGATGAAACAGGAAAATTACATAAAGGGTATGATAATGATCATCCTGTCGGCGTTTTTCTTTGCTTGTATGAATGTGAGCGTACGTCTGGCAGGTGATCTGCCGTCTGTGGAGAAGAGTTTCTTCCGGAATCTGGTGGCGGCGGTGTTTGCGGCGGTGATTCTCTGTAAAAATCGTACAGTGCCGAAGGTGGATAAGAAATACTGGGGACCACTGATCCTGCGTTGTGTGTGCGGGACACTGGGGATTCTGTGTAACTTTTACGCCATTGACCATCTGTTGGTGGCAGATGCATCGATCCTGAATAAGTTATCTCCGTTTTTTGCGATTATTTTTTCATTCCTTTTGTTAAAGGAAAAGATCAGACCGGCGCAGGCTGCGTGTGTTGCGCTGGCGTTTATCGGATGTTTATTTGTAGTGAAACCGGGATTTCAGAATGCGGCACTTGTTCCGGCACTGATAGGAGTCTGCGGTGGACTGGGAGCAGGAATTGCCTATACGATGGTGCGTGTACTGGGAACTCACGGAGTGAAGGGACCGGTTATCGTGTTTTATTTTTCATTTTTCTCCTGTTTGTCGGTTGTGCCGTGGATGTTGTTCCATTTCACACCCATGAGTATGAAACAGCTTGTGACATTGCTGATGGCAGGATTATTCGCAGCGGGCGGACAGTTTACGATTACGGCTGCATACACCTATGCACCTGCAGGGAAGATTTCCATCTTTGATTATTCGCAGATTATTTTTGCCACGATGCTGGGATTTGTCCTGTTTGGAGAGATTCCGGATAAGTACAGCTTTACAGGATATGTGCTGATTATTCTGGCATCATTGGGTACCTTTCTTTATAATATGAGGGTAGTTAAGGCTGGTAAATGAAGAAAAAGTAAAAAAGGATTTTTCTGATTTTATCCAGTAAGTCTGATGAAATCCGACCAGTATATAGAATTATTGGATTGTAAACTATAAAATAAAAAAAGTTGTCAATAAAAACGCTTTGTGTTAAAGTATCCAATATGTTAAAAAATTAAGGAGAAGGGTGCACAAAGATGTCTTTTATAAAAAATATTCCACTACGCCCTCACCATGGAATGTGCCTTGCATATTTCAAGGGTGAGGGATACAGTGATGGGTTTTCCGCACATATGCAGGAAATGCTGGATATTTTCCAGAAGGGAGCGAAGATACAGCTTCATGCAGATACAGACGAGATCTGTTCTGCCTGTCCCAATAATGAAAAAGGATGCTGTTCTTCCTTTTCGCTTGTAGAAGCATATGACAATGCAGTGCTGGAACTGTGCGGTCTGGAAAATGGACAGATTATGGAATTTGATGATTTTACAGATGTTGTTCAAAAGAAAATCCTGGCATCAGGAAAGAGGAAAGAAATCTGTGGGAATTGTCAGTGGAATTCCATCTGTGAAAGTCAGAAGAGCAGATGGGAGAAATGCTAAGAAAAATAGAGTAACAGAATGAATAGCGTTCCGGTACAGAACAGAAGCTATGAATAAAAAAGTCAAATGCGCAAATAGTGCAGTAGAAAGGACATAACGATAAAAATGGAAAATACAGAATCACGTTTATATTTCGCCAGTGACTACATGGAAGGTGCGCATCCTGCGATCATGAAGAAGCTGATGGAGACAAACCTGGAGAAAACAGTGGGCTATGGTCAGGATCCATATACAGAAGATGCGAAAGAAAAGATCAGAAAAGCCTGCAATGCACCGGAGGCAGACGTATTCCTGCTGGTTGGCGGAACACAGACCAATGCCACAGTAATCGATGCACTTTTGAAATCCTATCAGGGAGTTGTGGCTGCGGATACAGGGCATATTGCAACCCATGAATCGGGCGCTATTGAATTTGGTGGACATAAGGTTCTGACAGTACCGCAGAAAGATGGAAAAATCTCTGCACAGCAGATTGAGAAGCTGGTGAAGGATTTCTATGATGATGCCAATTATGAGCATATGGTAATGCCCGGGATGGTATATATTTCCCAGCCAACAGAATATGGTACCCTGTATTCCAGAGAGGAATTAGCAGCTCTCAGCAAAGTCTGCCGGGAAAATCATCTTCCCCTTTATGTGGATGGCGCCCGCCTTGCCTATGCACTGGCAAGCCCGGAGAATGATGTGACTCTCACTGATCTGGCTGAACTTAGCGATGTATTTTACATTGGAGGAACCAAATGCGGAGCATTGTTTGGAGAAGCAGTGGTTATACCGCAGAAAGGACGGATTCCTCATTTCTTTACGATCATCAAGCAGCATGGAGCATTGCTTGCCAAGGGACGGATCGCAGGAATCCAGTTTGGTGAACTGTTTACGGACGGGCTGTACCTGCGGATCGGCAAACCTGCAATGGAAGCTGCAGAGCAGATCAAGGATGCACTGAAGAAGTATGGATATCAGCTTTCTCTGGATACTCCCACCAATCAGATCTTCTGCATTGTGTCCAATGAGGTAATGAAAAAAATAGCCCAGGATGTGGAGTTCGGATTCTGGGAGAAGTATGATGAGACACACTCTGTGATCCGCTTTGCCACAAGCTGGGCTACTACTATGGAAGATACACAGAAACTGATTCAGATTCTGGAAAAAAATAAATAAGAAAAAAATCAATAGTCAGTTGATTTAGGCAGTATCAGGGCAATGGTACTGCCTTTTTCGCTGCTCTGGGTTACTTTTACCTGGCCGTTGTGCTGTCTGGCAATCTCGCTTACAAGAGCAAGCCCCAGACCTGCACCGCCCATGGCGCGGCTGCGGGATTTGTCCACACGGTAGAAGGGATCAAAGATTTTTTCCTGATTTTCAGGGGAGATACCGATACCTGTGTCAGTTACCTCCAGGACTGCAGATTCTGCAGAATGAATGCTTACAGTAACGGAACCGGAAGGCCGGTTATATTTGATCGCATTTTCAACCAGATTATAGACTGCCCGGTACAGAAGGATATAGCTGCCTGTAACAGTACAGTCACCTTCTGTCTGAATAAGCCGGATCTGATGTTTGTCTGCAATCGGATCCAGATCGCAGAAAACCTCTTCTGTGAGTGCTGCAAGAGAAATAGTGTCAGAACGCTCTACAGTCTGAAGGCCTGTCATGTCCAGCAGGATTTCCGCAAGATGGGAAAGCCGTCCGGTCTGTTCAGGGGACTTACTTGATTCGGTTAAAATTTTGACTCTGATATATTATCAATTTTATCATAGCACACGAAGTATAAAATTCGTGTAAAAAAAGAAAATGTTTCATATTATAGCAATCCTCTAAAATATCCGATTACAAAGTTCTTTTAACAAGTTTCAGATTTGTCTGTGATTGGCCATGAAATAAAATTTTGAAAAGTTATTTTCTTAACACAGATTTTATTTCTCAGATGCTATAATGTGTGCATATCAATAAAACAGTGTCTGTCATGCGGGGATGAAATCCAGATCTGCAGACAGACATAAGGAATTAACCAATTAAACTGTGAAGCAGTTATTTGGTTAGGAGCAGGTAGAGAAGTGTATGTTTTTATCGGCTTGGCTTAAAAGTAATATAAAAATCATAGCAGTAAAAAATGAAGGGAGCTTACTTATAATGAAAAACAGAAGAATGAGATTAATGGCGATTTTTGCAGCAGGTGTATTAAGTGTGACATCTATGGGAGGTATTGTAACTGCACATGCAGAGGAAACTCTTTCAGTGCCTGCAGAGGAAGCCGGTGCAGGTGCGGTTCAGATGGATGGAAAGGATGCTCAGGCAGCAGAAGATGGCAGTGTGGCAGCTTCCGAAGGTCTGATCGCAGGATCCTTCAAACCGTCAGAGATTGCTCAGCCTGCACAGGATACTTATGAGTATCCATTTCTTGGAATGAAATTAGGGATTTCCAAAGACCTGAAAGAGCAGATGGAGAAGAAGAACATTTCCATGTTCACAGATGAGAGATGGAATGACAATGCAGATGCAGTCACATATGCTACAGCCAGCTGGTGCACCCTGACAGATGAGCAGAAGGATGCAGAGGTGGACAAGAGGGGCACCGGATATGACGACTGGCTGAAAAGTCTCAGCAGAGTAGGTGTGATCGGAATGTATGATGAGGAATCCCAGAAAGATCTGGATACCATTACCGGCTGTACAGAGCATAAAGAACTGGGTACCAGCAGTGACGGTAAATATAAATATTATCTCAGCACAAACAAGGATGCAGATGCAGACCTGTTAAAGGATATGGAGGGGATTGAGGTAACACTTACAGAAATGACTCCTTTCCAGAAGCTCTCTGCATTTGACCAGCCACAGGATACTTCTGACAGTACAGAGGCGACTGAAGGAACAAATGTAGGTAAATTTGAAACAACAGGAGTTGATGGAAAAACTTACACACAGGATATCTTCAGCAAATATGATCTGACTATGGTAAATATTTTCACAACCTGGTGTTCTCCATGTGTCAATGAGATTCCTGATCTGGAGAAACTTTATCAGGAGATGAAGGATAAAGGAGTAGGAGTAGTAGGCGTGACACTGGATACAGTAGGCAGTGATGGAAAGCAGGATGAGGAAGCAGTGAAAAAGGCTCAGGTACTTCAGGAGAAAACAAAGGCATCCTATCCATTCCTGATCCCGGATTCCGGAATGATGAACGGACGTCTCAATGGAATCTCCGCTTTCCCGGAAACCTTCTTTGTTGACAAAAACGGAAATATTGTAGGCGAAACTTACTCCGGAAGCCACAGTCTGGACGAGTGGAAAGAAATCGTGGAAAAAGAGCTGGAGAATGTCACAGAGGGAAAATAAATGAATAAATTAAAAACCAGAAAAATATGGAACAGTAAACGGCCGGCTGTGATTCTTATGCTTGTGGGAGCCTGTTTTATGGGATATGGGATTTCCCGCGGAGAGCTGGCAGTGGTGTTTACAAAAGCCATTAACATCTGTATGGAATGTGTGGGAATTGGATAAATGAGTAATCAAAAGAACAACGATAACAAAAGTAATAAGAAACAAAACACAAAAAATATGAAGATCAATGAGTGGCCCCGTCACGGAATCCAGGCACTGTGGGCATTCATTACAAACAGTCATGTTACCGGTTTTGTCACAGGCAAAATTTACACAGGCAAATTGAAAAATGCCTGTGTTCCGGGCCTGAACTGTTATTCCTGCCCCGGTGCTGTTGGCGCCTGTCCTATCGGTTCTCTTCAGGCTGTGATAGGGAGCTGGAATTTCAAAATGGCTTATTATGTGGTGGGATTTCTTATCTTCATCGGGGCTATGGTGGGAAGGCTGATCTGCGGTTTTCTCTGCCCCTTCGGACTGATCCAGGATCTGCTGAATAAGATTCCATTTCCTAAGAAAATTCGCACATTCAAAGGCGACAAGCTGCTTCGTAAGCTGAAATATGTGATTTTCGCAGTATTTGTAATTCTGCTTCCGTTGTTTCTGGTGGATATTATGGGACAGGGGGCACCCTATTTCTGCAAACTGATCTGCCCGGCAGGAACACTGGAGGGTGGACTGCCGCTGGTACTTCTGAATAAATCTATGCGCAGTGCACTGGGCTGGCTGTACATATGGAAGAATGTGATCCTTGTCATAACGATCATTCTCTCCATTTTGATCTACCGTCCGTTCTGCAAATATATCTGTCCCCTGGGAGCACTTTATTCCGTATTTAATCCCGTTTCCCTGTATAAATACAGAGTGGATAAGGACAAGTGTATAAAATGCGGAAAATGTGCAAAAGCATGCCAGATGATCGTAGACCCTGTGGAAAACTCCAACAGCCCGGAATGTATCCGCTGCGGCAGATGCAAGAAAGCCTGTTCGACAGGTGCAATCCAGTGTGGAATCAGAAGAACACCTGACAGACTATAAAAAGTAGTCTGCCAGGTGTTTTTTTGCCTGTTTATAAATAAATATATTCAAATTTGAGTAGGCATACAGGAAAAAGTAGGGTAAAATAATGCATATGCTGAAAGAATGGGAGAAAAGATATGAGCATTGAATTAAATATTCTGGACTGGTTCCAGACTCTACACACGCCGTTTCTGGACAAATTGATGGTGTTTATTACGAGCTTGGGGAATGCAGGGATTATATGGATCGTGATGACGATAGTATTTCTTCTGATTCCTAAAATGAGAAAAACAGGTGCAATTATGGCGGCTGCTTTGATAATAGATTTATTACTTTGCAATGTAATATTAAAAAATCTGGTGGCAAGGACAAGACCTTATGATGTAAATACAGGAGTGCAGCTTCTGGTATCCAGACTTCATGATTATTCTTTTCCGTCAGGACATACAGCAGCGGCATTTGCTTCAGTAACTGCTTTATATCTGGCAGGAGAAAAGAAGCTGTGGAAACCGGTTCTGGTTCTTGCCTGTCTGATAGGAATATCAAGATTGTATTTGTATGTGCATTATCCCACAGATGTTCTTGGCGGAGCCCTGGCAGGCGCTATATCAGGATATCTGGGATATCGGTTCATTCAGGCCATTTTTTACAGAACAAAACAAGAAGGGGGAGGGCCATGTCCGAAGTAAAGAATAAGAAAAAGAAATCCAGTATTATTCAGGTCAGTATTGGTATTCTGGCAGTTATTCTGGCTATCCTTATTATTATAATGATGGGAATTGTTTCTGATATTCAGGGAACGGCTCGTATTGTAAATTATACCGGTTTAGTCCGTGGAGAGACACAGAGGATCATCAAGCTGGAGGTTGCCGGGGAACAGGACGATGCAATGATCCAGGAAGTAAAGTCTTTCATTGATGGTCTGCGCAATGGAAATACGAAACTGAATCTGGTATATCTGAATGATAGGGATTTTCAGAATAAAATGCAGGAACTGGACGAGGGCTTTTCTGATCTGTATAAGGAAATCTGTTTGGGGAGATCTGAAGGATATGAAAAAACAGATATTATATCCAGAAGTGAGGATTTCTTTGTGATCTGTGATGAAGCAACAGGTCTGGCCGAAAAATATTCGCAGAAAAAAGCCACATCCTTATCATTGCTTGAGAAATATATCACATCAGATATTGTTGTGCTGATGCTGTTGATTGGATATGAGTTCATCAAAGCAATACAATATGCTGCAATGAACCGCCTGCTGCAGCGTAAAGTATATCTGGATGATGCGACAGGACTTCCGAACAAAAATAAATGTGAAGAATTGCTGAGTGAGACAGAACCGGATGCAGATACCGGTGTCTGCAGTTTTGATCTTAATAATCTCCGGCGTATTAATGACAGCAGAGGTCATGAAGCCGGTGATGCCTATATCCGTAGATTTGCCATCTGCCTGCGGGATTCCATGCCGGCTGAGCAGTTTGTGGGAAGAGCAGGTGGAGATGAATTTCTTGTAGTTACCCACGGACTGGACAGGGAACAGATGACACAGTGCCTTGAAAAGGTGCGCAGGGATATGCTAGAGGAATCCAGAGTGTATCCGGATACTCCCTTAAGTTATGCGGTGGGATTTGCACTGGCCGGCGATTTTCCCGGAAGTACAATGAGAGAGCTGTTTAATTGCGCAGACAAAAACATGTATATCAATAAGAATCATGTAAAAAGGGAAGAGGCTGCAGCAGAAAAGCATCAGGGATATCAGCTGTTAAAACTGCTTAATCAGCACGGCAGTAATTTCTCAGACTGTCTGTATTGTGATGCCAGGATGGATACCTATCGGGCGATTCGTTCCAGTGAAAATTTTTTCCTGGCCTCTGATGGTGCATACTCCGGTGCAGTGGAACAGATTATAGAGGAACAGATTGAAAAGTCCTGTCAGGCAGATATCCGCGAAGGACTGCAGATTTCGGAACTTCAAAAGAAAATGCATACGAAGAAAGATGTGCTGGAATATGAGTATAATATCGGAAAACAGGGGGCGTATAACCGCCTGACATTGATTCCGGTGGACTGGGATGAGGACAAAAAGCTGCATCATTTTCTTCTGGCATTTGAAACTATCCGAAAAACTTCTGAAGGTCAGACAGGTGCAAAAGAGCAGCTACAGCTCTATTATGAACAGCTGAAACAGTCTATCCTGGAAAATGACAGCTATGTGGATGCGCTTCTGGAATTGTCAGATGTGATCTATACAGTAAATCTGACAAAGGATGTTCTGGAAAGAAGAATCGTACTGAATGGAAAAGAACAGAAGAGCTGGGAACTTTTTATGGACTACCCGCTTCCATGTTCTTATCGGGATTATTGCTGGGAATATGAGAAAAAAATCACCCAGGAAACAATTGCCGGTTACTGCATGACAGATAACTGTGAAAAACTTCGTAAGAGGTTTGAGAACGGAGAAACAAATATGTCTGTGGAATATTGTACCCGCGAAGACGATGGAAGTATCCGCTGGGTACAGAAAACAGTTCTGATGACCAAAATGGTGGTGTTTGATACAGAAATTCTTGCTGAGGTGCCTATGATCTATGCGATCATTCTGCTGCAGGATACCACACAGAGACATGAACGGGATGAGCAGGAACAGGCGCGCCTTCAGGCAGCATTCAATGAGATGCGTGCCGAGAGCAGGGCAAAAACCAATTTCCTCAGTCGTATGAGCCATGATATCAGGACACCTTTGAATGGTATTATTGGTCTGTTAAAGATTGACGAGACCCATTTTGAGGATAAAGCACTGATACGGGAAAATCATAAAAAGATGAAGATAGCAGCGGATCATCTGCTCTCCCTTATCAATGATGTTCTGCAGATGAGTAAAATAGAGGAAGGTCATATTGTTCTGACACATGAATATATCTGCCTCAAAGACTTGATCTATGAGATTGAGAGCATTATCACGCACAGGGCAGCAGATGAGGACATTCAGTGGATTTATGAGAAAAATAAGGAGGATATTCCTTATCCGTATGTCTATGGAAGCTCACTGCATCTTCGTCAGATTTTTCTGAATATCTATGGAAACTGTATTAAGTATAACCGACCGGGAGGAAAGATTACTACGGTAATGGAGGCAGCAGATGTACATGATGGAATCTGTACATACAGATGGACGATTTCTGATACAGGTATAGGGATGAGTGCAGAGTTCCTGAGCCGCATTTTTGATCCGTTTTCACAGGAAAAAACAGATGCCCGGAGTGTTTATCAGGGAACCGGTCTGGGAATGGCGATCACTAAGGGATTGATTGAGCAGATGAATGGAAGTATTGAAGTGACAAGTCAGGTGGGCGTTGGAACTGTGTTTGTCATTACCATTCCATTTGAGATTGCCCGGGAACAGAAAAAGGATAAGGAAATTGCAGAGAAATATGATATTCGTGGACTGCATCTGCTGGCAGCCGAGGATAATGAGCTTAATGCAGAAATCGTAGAAATGCTGCTGACAGATGACGGTGCGAAGGTTACAGTTGTAGAAAACGGCAGACAGGCAGTGGAGCACTTCGAAAGTAATCCTCCGGGAACCTTTGATGCCATATTAATGGATTTTATGATGCCTGTTATGGATGGGATTGCAGCAACAAAAGCCATACGTGCCATGGACCGGCCGGATGCAAAAACAATTCCGATCATTGCAATGACTGCAAACGCATTTGAGGAAGATGCCAAAAGATGTCTCGCAGCCGGCATGACCGCACATCTGGCAAAACCATTTCAGATAGAAGATGTAGAGAAAACTATTGTGGAGTGCTGCGGAAAGTAATGTCATTTGTAAGGTCTGTTGTTATGAGTAAGTTATCATAAATAGAGTTAAAAGTCTGGATGACAAAATATGAGCAGAGAAAGGCGTAAGTCACAGAAATGTGGGTTGCGTCTTTTTTTTGCCGGTTCACAATTCACAAATTCTTCACAAAAAAATTAGCACTCACCTCTTGACAGTGCTAATAATAAGTGTTATATTACAGCTAGAACAAAGGAAGGGGAACAAAAAGAGAACAAAGAAATAAGTTCCATGAGATTCCGAATAACCTAAGTTCCAAAGAAACAAGGTAAAGATGCATAACTGAGAGTCCATCATATACAGATGGACGGTATAGAAAAGGAGAGATGACTTATGTTGATGCCTAGTATTTTTGGAGAAAATTTATTTGATGACTTTTTTGGAGATTTTCCATTTTATTATGATGACAGAGCAATGAAAGATACAGAGAAGAAACTTTACGGACGCAGAGCCAGCCATATAATGAAAACTGATATCAAGGAAACAGATAAAGGCTATGAACTGGTCGTAGATCTTCCGGGATTTACCAAAGATGAAGTAAAGGCTGACCTGGAGAATGGTTATCTGACTATCAGCGCAGAGAAAGGCCTGGACAAAGATGAGCAGGAGAAAGAGACAGGACGTTATATCCGTAAGGAACGTTACGCAGGTGCCTGCAGCCGTAGCTTCTATGTAGGTAAAGAAGTTGAGAAAGAAGACATTAAAGCAGAATTCAAACATGGTATCCTCACATTATTTGTACCAAAGAAAGAAGCAAAACCAGCAGTAGAACAGAAGAAAACAATTGCCATTGAAGGCTGATGAATAAATATTCTGACTGACCCGTTAAGGGTCAGCCAGAGATTAAAAACAGATATAAAAATAAAAGCTTACACTAAAAGATTGAAAATAAAAGGTTGAAAAAACCTGTAAAGATAGATTTGGAAAGTAAATCTGGTGAACAGATTTGACATATATAAAATATATTAGAAAAGGAGATATGACTTATGTTAATGCCTAGTATTTTTGGAGAAAATTTATTTGATGACTTTTTTGGAGATTTCCCATTCTATTATGATGACAGAGCAATGAAGGATGCAGAGAAGAAACTTTATGGACATAAAGCAAATCATGTAATGAAAACTGATATCAAGGAAATGAATAACGGATACGAACTGATTGTAGATCTTCCAGGATTTAAGAAAGATGAAGTTCATGCAGCACTTGAAAATGGTTATCTGACCATCAGTGCAGAGAAAGGTCTGGATAAAGATGAGAAGGAAAAAGAGACAGGACGTTATATCCGCAGAGAACGTTATGCAGGTGCCTGCAGTCGTAGCTTCTATGTAGGTAAAGAAGTACATCAGGACGACATCAAAGCAGAATTCAAACATGGTATCCTGACATTATTTGTTCCGAAGAAAGAAGCAAAGCCAGCAGTGGAACAGAAGCACAGCATCTCCATTGAAGGATAATAGATGTTAAGTTACAGCAACGGGAGGTCAAATCTTTTGGCTTCCCGTTGTTTGCATAATGAGGATTGCAGAAATATGAAGTCAGGAATGATTGCGTTAGAATGTGTTTATGAAGGAAGGTGATGATATTGAAAAGAGACTACTATGAAGTTCTGGGCGTGAACAAAAATGCGGATGCAGCAACGATTAAGAAAGCATACAGAAAACTGGCCAAGAAATATCATCCGGACAGCAATGAGGGAAACGCTTCGGCAGCAGAGCATTTTAAGGAAGTAAACGAAGCCTATGATGTTCTGAGTGATGAGAAGAAGCGTAAACTGTATGATCAGTTTGGTCACGCTGCTTTTGAAGAAGGTGCCGGTAATTATGGAAATGCACAGGGCAGCCCGTTTGGCAGCGGTTTTGGCGGAGCACAGGGCAATCCATTTGGCGGTGGTTTCCATGGCTCATACAGTGATGGCAATGGTTATCATGAATATCATTTTGAGAATGGCGAAGATATGGATGATATCCTGAAGAATCTCTTTGGTGGTGGATTTAAGAAGAGTAAATCATCCAGTGGTTTCGGAAGCAACGGTTTCGCTGGAAGTGGATTTCATGGAAGTGGTTTTGGTGGATTCGGAAGCAATGGAACTGGCGGCTTCGGCAGTGGCTTTGGTACAGGTGGAAGTGATTTCCGCAGTCAGGGCTTTGGCGGTTCTTACAGCAGCAAAGGTGAGGATCTTCATGCAGAGGTTACTGTCAGCTTTGATGAAGCTGCTTTTGGCGGTAAGAAGGTTATCCGCCTGCAGAGCAGCAACGGTGGCGTCCAGAACTATGAAGTCAATATTCCGGCAGGTATTGAATCCGGTAAATCTATCAGACTTAAGGGAAAAGGCTATCCGGGAGTCGGCGGAGGTGAAGCCGGTGACCTGCTTCTGAAAGTAAATGTTCAGGATAAACCGGGATATAAACGGGAAGGCAGAGATGTTTATACAACTGTAAATATCCCATTTACAACAGCAGTATTTGGTGGTGAGGCGAAGGTTCACACCATTTACGGTGATGTTCTCTGTAACATCAAACCGGGTACTCAGTCCGGAACGAAGATACGTCTGAGAGGCAAAGGTATTGTTGCAATGAATAATCCGTCTGTACACGGTGATGAATATGCAACTGTACAGATTGAAGTTCCGACAAACCTGACACCGGAAGCAAGACGGAAACTGAAAGAATTCGAACAGGAATGTAATGGAAACCGCAGAAGCCGTGGATTTGGCAGCGGGAGTGCGGCGTGAAGAGTAATCAGAAATATTTTTGAACATATAGTGAATCAATTTTACAGAGAAACGAAAAGGATACATGCACAGTAACATTACCGTGTATGTATCCTTTTAGCATAATAGGGAAAAATATTCTATGAGCTTTTTCTGATATAGAATATTGTTTATCTGGGTTCTTTTCCATCACGGAAGAGCATCATCATTTCCTTGGTCAGGCTGATATTATTGCCCTGATCCGGGATTTTGTCACGTTCTACCCACTGTGCCATGGAGAGTTCTTCATGGTCAACGGTCAGGGTATCATCACCGTCTACATCACAGAAGAATCCAAACAGCAGAGAGCCGCTGAAGGACCATGGCTGGCTCTTGTAGTAGCGGAGATTTTTGACTTTCAGACCTACTTCTTCCATCACTTCTCTGTGAACAGTCTCCTCAATTGTTTCTCCGATTTCTGCAAAGCCTGCAATGAGAGCGTAGCGTTTGAATCGACGTCCTTCATATTTGGACAGGATGATTTTATTTCCGTTTGTGATCCCTACAATAACTGCAGGACACAGAACAGGATATTCCTGATTGCCGCAGGAAGGGCATTCCATCATACGTTCTTTCTGACTGTGAACCATTGGCTTTCCACAGCAGCCACAGTATCTGCGCTTGCTGTACCACTGGAAAAGCTGATGTCCTGTAATTCCTGCAAATGCAAGATGCTGTGGCTGAGCGGTCCGAAGAATCCGTACATCCTGAAATTCATAGTCCGGAAGCAGAGAGGTATCCAGCTCCGGGATCAGGTAGAAACGCTGATCATCTATGGAAAACAGATAAATAAAATTGCTGTAAAGATCAGCGATCTTTTCCTCCAACTCCCGGAAACGTGGGAAAGTAATATCTGCATCCCGTTCCTGGCGGGGAAGAAGTATACTGCCTTTTTCGTATGCAAGGATAAAGCAATCTTTATCCGGGGCAGAAGGTTTGTATTCGTTGTGATAAGTATGTGGTGCGATGTCCTGAATCATAGCAATCGTTCCTTTTCTTTTAATAAAATTGTGCAGGCAATAAAAAGTCAATGCCTGTTTACAGTATATTACGAGAACTTTGTAAAAACAAGAGATTACGATTTGATCAAATCAAGCAATATTTATAATGAAATCTGTAAAAAAATCAGAAAAAACAGTTGATTTTTAAAAGCAATGGTAATATAATCATTTCAACAAATTAATTGGTATAACCAATATGGGAAGAGGTAATGCTACAAGGAGGGGCTTTGCAGTTATGGGATATGTAAAATGGAGTTATGACACATTAAATACTTTTTGCCACGATGTATTTCGGAAGTTTGGCTTCAATGAGGAACAGACCAATATTATTAAAGATGTTTTGCTTACCGCAGACCTGTACGGGATTGAGAGCCACGGAATGCAGAGAATGGTAAGATATGATAAAGGAATTGAGAAAGGAACCATCCATCCTGATGCAAAACCGGAGGTTGTATTTGAGACACCTGTATCAGCTGTGATCGACGGACATGATGGTATGGGACAGCTGATCAGTCATTTTGCAATGGAGAAAGCAATTGAGAAAGCGAAAAAAACAGGGGTTGGTTTTGTTTCAGTAAGAAATTCCAATCATTTTGGTATTGCAGGATATTATGCGGAAATGGCTTCTAAACAGGGGCTGCTTGGAATGGCATGCACGAACTCAGAAGCGATCATGGTACCTACCTTTGGACGTAAGGCAATGTTGGGATCCAACCCGATTGCAGTAGCAATGCCTGCAGAACCCTATCCTTTCCTTTTTGACTGTTCCACAACAGTTGTAACCAGGGGAAAACTGGAAATGTATAATAAATCAGGTAAACAGCTTCCTGAGGGCTGGGCTCTGGGAGCAGACGGACATGAAAGTACGGATGCACCGGCTGTACTTGCAAACATTGTCGGCAAGAAAGGCGGCGGAATTATGCCACTTGGCGGCAACAAAGAGGTAAACGGAAGCCATAAAGGTTATGGATATGGAATGCTCTGTGAGATTTTCAGTTCTATTCTTTCTATGGGTGTTACTTCTGATAAATGCTGTACATTTAAAGACAAGACAGGTATCTGCCATGGATTTGCAGCGATCGACCCTGCAATCTTCGGCAATGCAGATGATATCAAGGCGCATTTCTCAGAATATCTGGAAACTCTTCGCCAGAGTCCCAAGGCTGAGGGCGCAGAGCAGATTTATACTCACGGTGAGAAAGAAGTGCTGGCAGAGAAAGAGCGCAGAGAGAATGGTATTCCGGTCAATGACAATACTATGGTAGAGCTTGCCAATCTCTGTAATTATTTGAAAATTGATTTTGGAGCTTATTTTAAAGATTATGAGCTGCCAAAAGACAGTAAGTTTTTCAGCGGAAATTACTGATGAAAATGAAATAGAAACCATCATGCTGATAACTATTAATTATAGAATATAAAATTTATAAAATAACTTTTTTTGAGACGCCCGCTTATCAGTGTGTGGAAATAAAAGAAACTGCATGTTCAGATGATGTTTGCGAAATTGGCAGACATCACAGAATATGCAGTTTCTTTTTTGGTCGAATCAAACTGTATCAAGCTGTCAGATCAATACAAATAATCCTTGTTTACATAACCGTAATTATTCAATTTGGGGGCATATACATACCAATAGGTTGGATCGCTGGTATCTATAATTTCTACAGTATCTCCGGTATAAAGTTCCCCGGTTTCGTTGGCTGTGGTATAAGCCTTGGAGGAACGGAGAGCCAGATATCCTTTGGAAACGCGTACAGTTCTGGATGAATAGGAAGCCGTGCCGCTGAGATAGTCTTTGTTTACGAATCCGTTGAGATCATATTTGGGCGAATATACATACCAGTATTGTGCATCGCTGGTATCCAGAATCTGAACAGTATCCCCGGTATAAAGCTGCCCGATTTCATTGGAGGAATCATAAGCCTTCATATTGCGGAGAGCCAGATATCCTGTAGCAACATTGACAACCCTTGTTTCCCCTGCGTAAAGAGAGACAGTACCTACGGCTCCAACAACTCCGCCGGTCAGATAATCTTTGTTTACATAACCATATTGGTTAAGTCTGGGTGAATATACATACCAGTAAGCGGGATCGCTGCTATTGAAGACGCTTACGGTATCCCCGGTATAAAGCTGCCCGATTTCATTGGAGGAATTATAAGCCTTGTCAGTGCGAAGGGCCAGATAACCAGTGCTTACGCTGACAGTCCACTGGGAATCATAGTAATATCCGGAGGAGGAATTGATAGCATTCAGATAGTCATTGTTTACATAACCGAAAGCATCATATTTGGGAGAATAAACATACCAGTATCCGGTAGCGATTGCGTAGTCGGAAACTTCTACCAGATCTCCGGTGTAAAGCTGTCCGAAAATGTTACTGTCATCTGCGTTGGCTGCGTTTCGCAGAGCCAGGTATCCGGTTGGCACATTTACCTGATAAGTATTGACAGAAGCCTGGACATCATGGGCAGTGGCGGAAAAAGACAGTGCAAGTGCTGCGGTGGCAATAACCGGTAAGTAAAATTTTTTCTTCTTCATAGTAAAAACCTCCTTTGAATTTTTCTGGTGTCAGGTCGAAAGATTGAGTTTTTGACCTGATATTTTATTGGTTGTAATAAGTATAGATTTCCTTGCTGAGAGAAGCAATTGTGTTCTGGGCGGCAGAAGCATTGACCAGATTCTGGGACAGGAACACGATCACCAGGTCATTTTCGGAATCATAGAGAATACCTGCATCATTTTCCACATCTGAAAGTTCTCCTGTTTTGTTGGCCACCTTTACTCCCTGGGGCAGCTGTGCGGGGATTTTGTTGCGTCTTGTCTGAGCCTTCAAAAGAGCATACATGTCTGATGCATGGGAAAAATCGGAATCCTCTTCGTCATAAATCTCCTTCAGAAAATCAGCACAATCCTCTGCAGAGGTATAGTTATCACCTGTGGAGGTATCTGCAAGGAGAAGGCGTCCCATGCTTGTGTCTGTATATCCGTGAGTCTGGCAAAAGCTGTTGACAGCCTGCATGCCTGCAGAGGAATTGCCGTTGCCCAGATCATTTACCAGCGTATTGGCGCAGTCATTATCGCTGACAGTGATCATAGAATACAGAGCAGAATCCACAGCCTCTTTACCATATTGACTGATAATGGTGTCGTATTGTTCGTAAACAGCGCCCATAATATAGAGCTTGATCAGACTGGCGGCCTGCATAGAACCTGCATTCAGGCCGCCTTCTGATTCTCCCGGAAGGTCACATATATATACAGACCAGCTTCCGTTGTCTGTGGGAAACTGTACTTGAAGCTTGTTTAAAAGGGCTTGAAGTCTGGCATCTGTCACCGGTTCGGACTCATCGGAGGAGGAGCCGCCAAACACACTGTCAGAGGAGCCTGTAGAGGGAGAAAGCATTCCCTGGCCCTCTGAGGCATAACATAGAGAAGCACTCATCAGACTGACAGAAACCAGAAAAGGGAGCAAGAGTTTTTTGTACATTTAAATCACCGCCTACGTTATATTTATATGTAAATTATAACGAGTTTACAGAAAAACCGCAATAGAAGGGACTGTGGAAAATGTTTTTTGTGGAGTGGTACGTAACATAAAGATGGAGAATTCGATTCGTACAAATTGTAGGAATACAGGTGTGAAAAATCCACATATCTGATTATATATTTTAAACTATACAAATGATACAATGGAATTATCGAAAGCAAGATAAAGAACGACAAAATAAACAAAGAAACGCGGAAATGTGGGGGCATTTTCGGTATGATATGAGGAGGTAGATCATATGTTAACACCAAAACAAAATATGTTGGAAGTTATAAGAGGCGGTAATCCTGACAGATTTGTCAATCAGTATGAGGCAATACAGCTTCTGTTTCATCCATTTATGTTTGCGAGCCCGCTTCTTCAGCCGGGACAGGAAAATGTGGTGAATGCATGGGGTGTAACCAACACTTTTCCAAAGGGAGTACCGGGAGCATTTCCTGTACATACCCCTGATAAAATTGTAGTAAAGGATATTGAAGACTGGAAGGATTATGTACATGCACCATCACTGAAATTTACTCAGGATCAGTGGGATATGGTGAAAGCCCAGTATGATGCAGTTGACGGTGAGCAGGCTTTTAAGGCAGCTTTCGTTGCACCTGGATTATTTGAACAGACTCATCATCTGTGTGAGATCAGCAATGCACTGGTTTATTATATTACCAATCCGGATGAGATGCATGATCTGATCAAGTATCTGACAGAGTGGGAGCTGGAACTGGCTGAGGGAATTTGTTCTAACCTTCATCCGGATATGCTGTTCCATCATGATGACTGGGGTGGACTGGACAGCACATTTATGAGCCCGGCAATGTTTGATGAATTTTTACTTGAGCCATATAAGGAAATTTATGGTTATTATCACAGCCATGGAGTAGAACTGGTAGTCCATCATTCTGACAGTTATGCTGCAACTCTGGTTCCTTCTATGATCGAGATGGGAATTGATGTGTGGCAGGGATGTATGGAAACCAATAACCTTCCGGAACTGATCAAGAAATACGGTGGAAAGATCAGTTTTATGGGTGGTATTGAGAACCGTGCAGTTGATTTTGAAGGCTGGACAGATGAGAACTGTGATGCAGTGGTACGCCGTGTATGCGAAGAGTGTGGAAATAAATACTTTATTCCGTGTATTGCCCAGGGTGGTCCTGGTTCTGTTTATCCGGGTGTTTACAAATCACTCTGCGATTCTATTGACAGATTGAATGAGGAAAAATTTGGCATCAAGGCATCTGAATCCACAAGACTTCCATGGCAGATTATGTTCTGACTTCAGGTATTTGCCAATGGTAAAACGGAATACAAATATCTGTCTGACACTTGGATGAAATTTCAGGTGTCACAGAGGATGATGCTACGGGGGTGTTTGAGAAATGATTATTATTGGTGAGAAAATTAACGGTTCTATCCCGATTGTTGCAGAAGCAATTGCGAAAAGAGACTCTGAATTTATCAAGGCAAGAGCAAAGCTTCAGGCAGAAAGCGGAGCTACCTTTATTGACTGTTGTGCTTCTGTTCCGGAAGCGGAAGAAGTGGAAACATTGAAATGGATGATCGACTGTATACAGGAGGTTACAGATCTCCCGATTTCTATTGATAGCCCGAGTCCGGATGTTCTGGCACAGGCTTATAAATTCTGCAAAAAACCCGGAATCTTTAACTCTGTATCAGGAGAGGGACATAAAATCGATACGATCTTCCCGATTATGGCGGAACCTGGAAATGAGGGCTGGCAGGTAATCGCGCTGCTTAGTGATAATACAGGAATTCCCAAGTGCGCAGCGGATCGTCTGAAGGTTTTTGATAAGATTATGGCAAAAGCAAAGGAATACGGAATTGCTCCTGACAGGATTCATATTGATCCTCTGGTTGAGATGCTCTGTACTTCTGAGGATGGTATTGATACAAATATTGAAACGATCACAAGTGTTCGGAAACAGTATCCAACCATTCATATTACAGCTGCGATCAGTAATATTTCCTTTAATTTGCCGGTTCGTAAGCTGATCAATTATGGCTTTCTGGTACTTGCAATGAATGCAGGTCTGGACAGCGGTATTATGGATCCTACAAATAAGGATATGCTGGGACTTGTTTATGCAACAGAAGCATTACTTGGTCTGGATGATTATTGTATGGAATATATAGGAGCTTACAGAGAAGGCTTAATTGGTACAGCAAAGAAGAAATAAGCTGAATCTGCAGAAACTGTGTAAATGAATGAAATGGTTAGAATCTGAACTTAAGAAATAACAGGAGGTTTTGATTATGTCTAAAATAAATGAAGTTGCGGAATTAGTTGAAAAAGGAAAAGCAAAATTAGTAGGTGCGGCTGTACAGGAAGCCATTGATGAAGGTGATGATCCGGTTGCGATCCTGAATGATGGTATGATCAGCGCAATGTCCATAGTTGGTGAGAAATTTAAAAACGGTGAGATTTTTGTTCCGGAAATGCTGGTTGCAGCACGTGCAATGAAAAAAGGCGTTGATGTTCTGAAACCACATCTGGCATCCGGCTCTACAGGAGCACTTGGAAAGGTGATCATTGCCACTGTTTCCGGTGACCTTCATGATATCGGCAAGAACCTGGTTGCCATGATGATCGAAAGTGCCGGATTTGAAGTGATCGACCTGGGCGTTGATGTTCCGGCTGCCAAGATCATTGAGTGTTATAAAGAGAATCCGGATGTTAAGATCATTGCTCTTTCAGCTCTGCTGACAACTACTATGCCGGCACTGAAGGAGACCGTTGAGGCATTAAATACAGCTGATTTCAGAGGAAATATTAAGGTTATGGTTGGCGGTGCACCAATCACAGAGGCCTTTGCTGAGGAGATTGGGGCAGATGGTTATTCAGATGATGCGGCTAGTGCGGCTTCACTGGCTAAAAAGTTGGTGGCCTGATCTGATTGCTTTGTGCAGGTATAGATATAACATGAAAACATAATGGGGGAGGGACTGCTCTGTGGAGTGGTCCTTTCCTGTATTTTGGAATTTTTTAGAACGTGTTATAATGGAAAAGGGACGCTCAGAAAAATATTTTATTTCATGTGCGGTTTCGGGGACTAAGAATATCTAAGACCCCTGCAAATGCACATGAAATAAAATATTTTTCTGAGCTGGCCGTTGACTGTTGTGATGTTTGGATTGGATATGTGGGAGGTTTTTTTATGGCTTGGGTTAAGTTTGTGCGTGAGGGTGTTGAGATAGAGGTGGAGTATGGGACATCGGTACTGGAAGCGGAGATTCAGGCGGGTCTGAGGCCGGATGCGCCTTGTGGCGGTTTGGGGAAATGTGGGAAGTGTCTGGTTAAGATGAATGGTGAAGTGGTTAAGGCGTGTCAGATGCGGATTGGTGAGGGTGAGACTTGTGTAGTGGAGACATTGGACAGGGCTGGCAATGAGAAGATTTTGACGGATGGATTTAACAGAGAGGTTGTGTTTGAACCGGGACTACGGATGGCTCGGGTTGAGCTGGGGAAGGCGAAAACCGGGGAGAAGCGGTCGGACTGGCAGAGGCTGCTGGATACGCTGGCGGAGACAGATGGTGAGGTTGAGCCGGGGCAGATGGAGGTGGATCTGAAGCTTGCAGGTGAATTGTATGGGATGCGCAGGGATTCTGGTGAGTGGTATGTGATTTACAATAGACGGCGAATTCTGGAAATGAGGAAGGAAGCTGGTCAGAGGTGTCTGGCAGCGTTTGATATTGGGACGACTACCATCGCAGGGTATTTGCTGGATGGTGCGGATGGTAGGACTCTGGCAGTTGAGAGCAGGATGAATCCCCAGGCACAGTATGGTGCGGATGTAATCATGAGGGCCAATTATGGGCTGGAGCATGGAACAGAAGCGTTGAGTATGTGTGTTCGGGAAGCGGTTAATGAGATGCTGGGAAGCCTGGCAGAGGATGCAGGGATAAGGAGAGAGGATGTTTTTCAGGTGTGTGTTGTGGGAAATACCTGTATGCATCATCTGTTCCTGGGGATTTCTCCGGCTTCGTTGGTGCATGCACCCTATACTCCGGCTGTGAGTGAGAGGCTGGTGCTGAATGCGGGGGATTACGGTCTGGCTGTGCAGGAGCGTGCAGAGTTGATCTTGCTTCCGGATATTGCAGGATATGTGGGCGCAGATACCTGTGGTTGTCTGCTGGCAATCAGACAGGATCTGAAGGAAGAGGTTTCTCTGATGATCGATATCGGAACGAATGGGGAGATGGTTCTGGGAAACAGGCAGCGGATGGTGACCTGTTCTACTGCGGCCGGACCTGCTTTTGAGGGTGCGAAGATTGAGTGCGGTATGCGTGGCGTGGCTGGGGCTGTGGATCATGTGAAGTATGAGGTTGGAAAGTGGAGCTATACAACTGTTGGAAATAAGCCAGCGGTTGGTTTATGTGGTTCGGGATTGATCGATCTGGTGGCAGGGCTTCTGGATGCTGGAATGCTGGATGAGAATGGTATGCTGAGCGGCGGGCAGGAGAAGCAAGGTGTGTTTATTCTGGTACCCCCGGAGCAGGCCGGAAACGAGAGAGGGGTTTATCTGACTCAGAAAGATATCGGAGAGGTTCAGCTTGCGAAAGCTGCCATTGCAGCGGGAATCCGGATGCTTATGGAGAGACTTGGGATTACAGAAGATGACATCAGTTCGGTATATATTGCAGGTGCTTTTGGCAACTATATGGATCCGGTCAGTGCAGGGAAAATTGGCTTGCTTCCGGCCACGCTTGTGAAGAAAGTGAAGCCAGTGGGAAATGCTGCTGGTGAGGGTGCGAAAATCGCACTTGTAAATGAGAAGGAAATGCTGGAGATGGATGAGCTGGTGAGAAAGATTGAATTTGTGGAGCTGGCTGCATCGGCTGATTTTCAGGATTATTTTATTGATGAGCTGGGCTTTGAGACAGGTGAATGATTTTATCCGTCTGACACGAATTGATATAGATTATACAAGAAATTAGTAAGGGAGATTGTAATATGGACATCAGAAAATTAGAGCAAATGGGAATGGAGCAGGGCTTTTCCCATGTGGTGCTGCTGGATTGTGACACCATTGAATTGAAGCCGGAGGTGCGGCAGATGTGTGCCTCAGGCAGTTGCCATAAATATGATAAATGCTGGAGCTGTCCTCCGGGCTGCGGTTCGCTGGAGGAATGTGAGGCCAGGGTCCGGCAGTATAAAAATGGTATTATTGTTCAGACGGTTGGAGAATTGGAGGATGCCCTGGATGGCGAAGGAATGATGGAAACAGAGGCCAGACATAAAAACTATTTTTCAGAGTTTGAGAAGAAATTGAGGGAAATATATCCGGATATGTTGGCGATCGGTGCGGGATGCTGTACCAAATGTAAGGTCTGTACCTATCCGGATGCTCCCTGCAGATTTCCAAAGCAGGCTTTTTCATCTATGGAAGCCTATGGAATGCTGGTGACCCAGGTATGCCAGGCAAATGGGCTGAAATATTACTACGGAGATTGTACTATTTCCTACACCAGCTGCTATCTTCTGGAATAGAGGAACAGCTACATTTTCATTGTAAAAAGCAGGTGGCTGTGATAAAATTAGAGAAAATCCTTCGCCGCGGGGCGGAGGTGTTTTTGCAAGAAGAATTAGAGGCAGGCTTGATCATATGACAATACTTGAGCAGATACAAAATGCCATCGAGGAGGGGAATCCGGGTGAAACAGAGAAGCTGGTTCGCCAGGCGGTGAATCAGCATATTTCTGCAGCCCGGATTGTGGAGGAAGCTATGACTCCGGCAATGAGAATAGTGGGAGAAAATTACAGATCCAAGGGTGCAGACATTATCCGGATACTTGCTGCAGCCCGGAGCGTGCGTAAGGGCTTTGAACTTCTGGAAGAGCAGGATGGGCAGCTTAACAGGAGAAATATGGGAACTGTAATACTGGGAACTGTGGAGGGAGACCTTCACGATGTGGGCAAGAATCTGGTGGCTGTTATGTTTCGCAGCGCAGGCTTTAAGGTGATCGATCTGGGAGTAGATATTTCCGAAAAACAGTTTCTGCGTGCTGTGAAGGAGAATCCGGATGTGTCCATCGTCTGTATTTCCTCTCTGCTGAGTACCTCCATCCCGGAAATGGAACAGGTGGTGAAATCTCTGAAACGCAGTAAAGATCAGCGTAAATTTAAAATTATGGTCGGAGGCGGTGCAGTAACCAGGCAGCTGGCAAAGGATATGGGAGCGGATGCCTATACGGAAAACTGCATTGAGGCAGTGGAGGTTGCCAAAACGTTTGTTGTGTAAGGAGGATGGAGGCTTGCGGCTCTCATCAGTTTACTTGTACGAAAAAATAAAGGAAAAATATAAAATTCTAAAAAAGGGAAATTTATCCGGCACAGACGGATATTTGCGCCCTTTTTTGTATTTGGAGAAAAAAATTGTTCAAAAGAAACATGTATATCTGATCCAGGGAGAGCATATTGCTGACCTGGTGCAAAGGGCATCAGATACAGAGGAAACATTCTGGATCATAAGCAGAAAAGCCGACACTGAAAGGCTGCAGATATCTGATGAACTTCCGGATACCTTGGTATACATGGAAATAGTCCTGGAAGGAATGGAAGAAATTTATGGATTTATGAATGATCTTCAGGAAATCTTTGATGCTGCAGATGAGTGGGAGCGGAAAATCCACAATCTGATGGTAGAACATGCAGGGATGGAGTCACTTTTGAAGGTAACTTCGGAATTTCTGCAAAACTCTCTTGCTGTAAAGGGATTGGATTTTGCGTCATCATCGGAAGCCGGAGGAGAAGATCTGTCGTCAAAAATGTATACAGAGCACTGGGATCATACCAGTGGGTGCCGTTCTATCAGTAGAAATCTTCTGGTAGATGAAAAAGTAACACACAAGCTGATCCTGACAGAAACCCAGACGGAGATCACCCAGGGAGTTTTCTGTGTGCTGGATATTCTCACAGATAAGCTGGAGTTTCTGCTGGCTCAGGAAGAGGAGACAAATCCGGATGAGGATATGGAACAGATTTTTATCCGGCTTCTCTCGGACCGTACAGCAGACTATATGCGGGTCAGCAGACAGCTTGGTGAACTGGGATGGGGCGGAAATCATGAATACATGTGCCTGGTTTTGCAGATTACTTATCTGAATCAGCAGAATCTTTCCACAAAGGCTGTTTTTCGTTATATTAAGAAGAAGTTTGAAGATTCTGTATGCTTTCTGTATCAGGATGAGATCGTAGTGTTTTTTAACCTTACCAGACTGGGGATGGATCAGGAGGAAATTTCCGGTAAACTGATCTATTTTATCAGAGATACCTATCTGAAGGCTGGCTACAGCAGAGTGATGACCGGACATATGAATCTGCGGAGACAGTATATACAGGCGAAAACAGCCCTGGATGTAGGCAGCCGTAAAAAGCCATATCTGTGGATCCATTATTTTAATCAGGTAGCCTTGACCTATATTCTGGAACAGACTACCAGGAGACTACCGGGAAATATGATCTGCCATGAAGGGCTTCTGGATTTAAAGGAACAGGATGAAAAAAATCAGACCCAGTATCTGGAAACTCTTCGGGTATATCTGGAACAGCATCTCAGTGCCACCCAGGCTGCCCGGGAGTTGTTTATACACAGGAGCACCTTTCTCTACAGACTGGACAGGATCAGGGAAATCCTTCAGTCGGATTTGGATGACCCGGAGGAGATTTTCTATCTGGAGCTGTCCTTCAGGCTGCTGGAACAGGAAAATGAAAAGGAATAGGATTGTCTTACATGGGTTCTGGTAATTTGTATTGCTGATTTGAACAAATTATGGTATAGTGAAGATATCTTATGTAATATACACAAAAAATAATAAAAAATAAGGGCAGGAGTGGTAAAAATGTATCAGGAAGAATACAAACGCTGGTTGGCAGCAGATCTGCAGGATGCGGATCTTAATCCGGAATTATCCAAAATTGAAGGAAATGACGAAGAGATCAAGGATCGTTTCGCAGTAGCACTGAAATTCGGAACAGCCGGACTTCGTGGAGTTCTTGGAGCAGGCACCAACCGTATGAATATTTATGTAGTCCGCCAGGCAACACAGGGACTTGCAAACTGGGTAAAAACACAGGGCGGCAATCAGACAGTAGCCATCAGCTATGACAGCCGTCTCAAAAGTGATGTATTTGCAAAAACAGCAGCAGGCGTACTGGCAGCAAATGATATCAATGTCAGAATCTATGACGCACTGATGCCTGTACCTGCACTTTCCTTTGCAACACGCTACTATGAATGCAATGCAGGTATTATGGTAACAGCATCCCACAATCCGGCTAAATACAACGGATACAAAGCATACGGTCCTGACGGATGCCAGATGACAGACGATGCAGCTGCCATTGTATATGAAGAGATCCAGAAAACAGACGTACTTACAGGTGCCAAATATATGTCCTTCGCAGAAGGCGTAGAACAGGGAAAGATCCGTTTTGTAGGAGATGACTGCAAGCAGGCTCTCTATGAAGCTATTGAATCCCGTCAGGTTCGTCCGGGTCTCTGCAAGACAGCAGGACTGAAACTGGTTTACAGCCCGTTAAACGGATCAGGACTTGTACCTGTAACTCAGGTATTAAAAGATATCGGAATCACAGATATCACAATCGTTCCGGAACAGGAATATCCGAACGGATACTTCACAACCTGCAGCTATCCGA
This sequence comes from Blautia sp. HCP3S3_C4, assembly GCF_052064095.1. NCBI lineage: Bacteria > Bacillati > Bacillota > Clostridia > Lachnospirales > Lachnospiraceae > Blautia > Blautia sp. HCP3S3_C4. The sequence goes on along the minus strand of NZ_JBQHWF010000014.1, from coordinate 72,078 downwards.
ACCCGGAAATCTTTGCAGCTCTGGAGCTTGGATTAAATCTTGCAAAAGAAACAGGTGCAGACTTAATGCTTGCAACTGACCCGGATGCAGACCGTGTTGGTATTGCAATGAAATGCCCGGATGGTTCCTATGAGCTGGTAACAGGTAATGAGGTAGGTGTACTCCTTCTTGATTATATCTGTGCAGGCCGTATCGAAAAAGGTACAATGCCAAAGAACCCGGTAGCAGTGAAATCCATTGTTTCCACACCACTTGCAGATGCAGTGGCAGAGCACTATGGAGTAGAACTCAGAAGCGTACTTACAGGATTCAAGTGGATCGGCGATCAGATCGCACAGCTTGAAGCAGCAGATGAAGTAGACAGATTTATCTTCGGATTTGAAGAGAGCTACGGATACCTTGCAGGACCATATGTACGTGACAAGGATGCTGTTATCGGATCTATGCTGATCTGTGAAATGGCTGCATATTACAGAAGCATCGGAAGTTCTCTGAAACAGAGAATGGAAGAGATCTATGCACAGTACGGACGTTACCTGAACAAAGTAGACAGCTTTGAATTCCCGGGATTAAGCGGAATGGACAAGATGTCAGCTCTGATGCAGGGACTTCGTGACAAACCTCTCACAGAGATCGCAGGTCATGCCATCGTAAAAGTAACAGATTATCAGAAACCGGAAGAAACAGGACTTCCTGCAGCAAATGTATTGATCTACAAGCTGGATAACGGTGAGACAGTAGTTGTACGTCCATCCGGAACAGAGCCAAAGATCAAGATCTATTACACAACTCTCGGCAAAAACCTGGAAGAGGCAGAAGCTGAGAAAGAGAAGCTTGCAGAAGCATTAAAACCGATCATGGCATAAGTGAATAAAAATAAAGAAAACGAGAAGGCTGTGCTCATATGGGCATGGCTTTCTTTTTGGCCTCAGGGAGAGCGGATCCCGAAGATTGTTTTTGACTTCACTAACAGGTTTTGCTAAAATGTGGGATAGCAACACCGGAAATGACAGGAGCGTTAGGAACTGCTTTGGGGCGGCGCAATTATTATTAATTTTTATAAAGGAAAAGAGGAAAAAATGAGCGAGAATAAGGAAGAAATAAAAACAGAAATTTCTGCAGACAATACAGCATCAGAATACGAAGTGATCAATATCCCCATCTCTGATGGAACAGAACGGGAATTTGCCATTATGGATACCTTTGAAGTGGAAGGTCAGAGCTATATGGCAGTATCTCTGATCGAAGGAGATGAGATTCAGGAGGGTGTTTATATTTACCGTTACCAGAATGCAGAAGACGGAGATGTGATCGTGGAGAAGATCACTGCACCTGCAGAGTATAAGAAAGTTTCCAAAGCATATGAACAGATGTAGTTACTGAGAACAAAGGGAACAGTAACCGGATGAAAGAGATTTCTGAAAAAATGTGATGGTATGAATTTCATAATTGACAGACATGTGATATGATAAATAAATAATAAGATTGAGATCATAATTAGCAGGAGGGAACGACAAATGGAAAAATCAACAGTTTATTTTACGGATTTTAGATGCCCGGTTGGCACCAGCCAGATTGACAAGCTGAAAAAGCTTTGTATTGCAGCCGGAATCAGGAATATTGATATGGAAGGCAAGTTTGTAGCGATCAAGATGCATTTTGGTGAGCTGGGAAATCTGGCTTTCCTTCGTCCGAACTATGCAAAGGCAGTGGCAGATCTGTGCAAAGAGCAGGGCGGACTGCCCTTTCTGACAGACTGCAATACTCTGTATCCGGGCAGCAGAAAAAATGCACTGGAGCATCTGGACTGTGCAAATCTGAATGGCTTTAATACAATTACAACAGGCTGCCAGATCATTATCGGTGATGGACTTCGCGGAACAGACGAGGTAGAGGTGCCGGTGGCAAACGGAGAATACTGTGAGACAGCCCTGATTGGGCGTGCCATTATGGATGCGGATATTTTTATCAGCCTTACACACTTCAAGGGACATGAGGCTACCGGATTTGGCGGAACCATCAAGAATATCGGAATGGGCTGCGGAAGCCGTGCAGGCAAAATGAAACAGCATGCCAGCGGTAAACCGGCTATCAATGAAGACCTTTGCCGTGGATGCCGCCGCTGCGCAAAGGAATGCGGAAGTGATGCCATTACATATCAGGATAAGAAGGCAGTGATCGATTATGATAAGTGCAAAGGCTGCGGACGCTGTATCGGTGCATGTAATTATGATGCAGTTTATAATCCTAACAGTGATGCCAATGAGCTTCTGGACAGAAAAATGGCAGAATATGCACAGGCAGTCTGTCATGACCGTCCGTGCTTCCATATTTCACTGGTACAGGATGTGAGCCCCAACTGTGACTGCCATGGAGAAAATGATGCACCAATCCTTCCTAATATCGGAATGTTTGCAAGTTTTGACCCTATTGCATTGGATCAGGCCTGTGCAGATGCCTGTCTGAAGGCAAAACCACTGGATAACAGTCAGCTTGGAGATCATCTGGCAGAGCCGGGATGGCACTGTCACCACGACCACTTCAAGGACTCCAATCCTAATATTGAGTGGAAAGCAACCCTGGATCAGGGAGAAAAGATTGGCCTTGGAAGCCGCGAATATGAATTGAAAATTTTAAAATAAAAATCTTAAAATAAAGAACTTAAAATAAAAAGCCAGGATTAACAACAGATGATCCGGAAAGAGAGTGATTATGGAAAAAAGAAAAATCATTATGGATTGCGACCCCGGTGTAGATGATGCTATAGCGCTGGCCTATGCAGCTGCCCATCCGGAAGCCTTTGAGCTTCTGGCAGTAACCTCTGTAACAGGAAATCAGACAATAGATAAGGTGACAAGGAATGCACTGGATCTGGTATCCCTTTACAGGCTTTCTATTCCTGTGGCAAGAGGAGCAGAAACTCCCCTGCTGAGAGATCCGCAGCCGGCATCTGACTATCATGGTGCCAATGGTCTGGGAAACGTGGAAATCCCCAGATCTCAGGAGGATGTAGTAGAGGAAAGTGCAGCCTTTTTTATGAAAAAGCTTATTTCAGAGCTTCCTGAAGGCGAGAATATCACACTGATCTGTACAGCACCTCTCACCAATGTAGCATTACTTCTCAAGGTATTCCCTGAGGTAAAGGAGAAAATCCAGGAGATTCTGCTTATGGGTGGAGCTGTAGCAGGAGGAAATGTAACTGCTTCTGCAGAGTTCAATATTTATGAAGACCCGGAATCTGCCAGAATCGTATTCCGTTCAGGAATCCCTGTGGTAATGTGCGGTCTGGATGCTACTGAGAAATGTGCACTGACAGCTTCCCAGGTAGAGAAAATGTGCCAGTCCAATAACAGGATCGCCAGATTCTGCGGGGATATGGCAGGCTATAGTCTGGCAAACGGCAACAAATACAGAGGAAAGGTAAGCATTCATGATGCTGTGCCTTTTATGTATCTGACCCATCCGGAGCTTTTTGTGGCAAAGAAGGCAGTGCTGGATGTGGAATGCTCTGACTGTGCATCCAGAGGCAGAACCATCTGTGACTTCCGCTGGTGGCAGCATGAGGAAAGTGAAGAGAATGTGGTACTCATGGATGCAGACGGAGCCAGATTCCAGGAATATCTGATAGAGGCTATTTATGAGTTAGGAGAGAAGCTGCAGTGAAAAAACTGCAGGGAATGATTGCATGAATTATATTGTCTTTGATCTGGAATGGAACCAGAGTCCTGATGGAAAGAAAAACCGCAATGAAAAGCTGCCCTTTGAGATCATAGAGATCGGGGCAGTGAAGGTAAACAGCAAAAAGGAAATCACAGACAGCTTTCATCGTCTGATTCGGCCTCAGGTATATAACAGGATCCACAGCAGCATCCATGAGGTGATCCATATGGATTACAGAGATCTGCTGGACGGGGTATCCTTTGAGCAGGCAGCAGGAGAATTCCTGGAGTGGTGCGGTAGGGACTGGTATTTCTTTACCTGGGGAAATCAGGATGTGATGGAACTTCAGAGAAATATGAAATTTTATAAAATGCTGGATCAGCTTCCCGGGCCTGTAACCTATTATGATGTACAGAAGCTTTACAGTATTACCTGGGATGACGGGGATTCCCGGTGTGCACTGGAGCATGCCATTGATGAGCTTCGCATTGAGAAAAAATATGGCTTTCACAGAGCACTTGCGGATGCCTACTATACAGCAGAAGTGCTGAAAAGGATCAGCAACATTATGATCATCAATCATCCTTCTCTGGATGTGTATCAGAATCCAAAGAAGAAAAAGGACGAAATCTTTATTTCCTATCCGGATTATGATAAGTATGTATTCAGAGAGTTTGTCGACAGAGAACGGATCATGAAGGACAGAGGCGTGGCCGGCACTCTCTGCCCCATGTGTCACAAACCTGCCAGGCGCAAGATCCGCTGGTTCATGAATAATCCCAGAGTTTATTACAGTGTTTCTGCCTGCGGAGAGCACGGGCTGATCAAGGGGAAAATCCGGATTCATAAGACGGACGAGAACAAATACTTTGCAGTGAAGACTCTGCGGTTTACAGATACAAAAGAAACGGAGGAGCTCCGTGAGAGAAAGGAGCTCCTCCGTCAGAAACGACAATTAAAGAGAAGTCTGGAGAAGGAGATCTGAAAGGATCTCCTTTTCATATTGCATACCGTAGCCAACCATGTGGTCATCCAGATAATATTTACTCTTAATACGCTTAGAGCCTACAGAATTGTTGAGAACCCACTGCTTTTTGGTCAGGGTGCCGGTGTCTGTTCCTGTGGGGACAGTAACATACACATGCCTGATATAATGGAAGAGACTGGTGTTTCCATTGTCTTTCAGCAGATATTTCTCGCAGGGGAGAAATGGAGTTGTCACAGGATCCGGATCCACATTTAAATCGGCTTTTTCAAAATTATTAAATCCGTAATCCAGCAGAGAGGCAGTGTCCGGAAAAGCACCGTTTGTGGAATTAAGGACCACTGCAATGAGGATGGAGTTTCCTCTTTTGGCATAGGTGACCAGGGTATTTCCTGCGTTAGTGGTATATCCGGTCTTGCCGCCCAGGACTCCGTCATAGGCATAGGACTGCCCTGCCAGCATCTTGTGATGGTTCAGCAGATAACGGGTTTCCGGCTGCTTGTTGGTAGGGGGAATCTCGTAGGTCTGGGTGGTGACGAATTTACGGAACAGAGGATTGTACCAGGCTGCCTTGGCAATCTTCATCATGTCACTGGCAGTGGTATAATGCTTCTCATCATGGAGACCATTGGGATTATTAAAATGTGTGTGTTTACAGCCGAGCTGTGCAGCTCTCTGGTTCATCAGCTCAACGAACTTCTTTACAGAACCGCTGGTTTTCTCGGCCAGTGCCAAAGCCATTTCATTGGCAGATTCCAGCATCAGTGCCATCACAGCCTGTTCTACAGTAAAGACCTCCCCGGTTTCTGCATAAATGGTAGAGCTTCCGGCCTCAATGCCGTAGGCAGCAGCCTCGGACATAGTGAGACTGTCATTCATATCCAGATTCTCACAGACCAGCAGTGCAGTCATGATTTTGGTAATACTTGCAGGATATAGCTTATTATCTGCATTTTTGGAATACAGGACAGTGTCTGTGACTGCATCCATAAGAACAGCAGATTCTCCCTCAATATTAGGTCCTGCAGGCCAGCCCTTGATAGAGTCTGTATCTGCAGCCTGGGAGTAGGTGGAGGAATGCTCCGGCGCAGCCGTAACCTGTGCAGCTGTATTCTCCGATGCATAAATAATTCCCGGCTGGGAAAAAAGAAGTCCTCCGCAGAGAAGGGCAGACATGCCTTGCTTTATGATTTTATAAAAATTTCCTTTAAACATATGAAGTGTAATCCTTTATCTGATAAATAATGGTGATACGGTTCGTTCCTGACAGCATATTTTACCCCATTATAGCATTATTTACAACGTCTGTGTAAAATTAAATGATAGTATTTTATATAACTATAAATATAAGAAAAAACACTTGACATCCTGAAAAATAAGCCCTTATAATAAACTTCATGGAAACGCTGCGGTTTACCATACCGTGGCCATAATAACCACAAAGACAAAGATGGAGACAGTAACCTGTAGAGGAAAGCAGCAGCGAGCCGGAGATGGTGGGAGTCCGGTGCAAGTAAATGCAGGAGAAGATCACTCCGGAGTTTCAGTTCCCAGGGGCATTGCGCCGTGTAAGAGCTGACGGTAATCCCCGTTAGAGGATGCATGTATCGGCAGTGACGCCCGTACCGTGTAACAGGTGGTATAACGAAAGTAGAGAAACCTTCGTCCTTTTACAAAAAGGGCGATTTTTTTATTATCAGAAGAAATAGGAGGAAACAGCTGTGTACCAGAAAGTTGATACGAATCTTAATTTCGTAGACCGTGAGAAAAAGGTCGAAGAATTCTGGAAAGAGAACCATATCTTTGAGAAAAGTATGGAAAACAGAAAAGAAGGAGAAACCTATACATTTTATGACGGGCCGCCTACCGCTAACGGTAAACCCCACATCGGCCATGTACTGACCCGTGTAATCAAGGACATGATCCCCAGATACCGTACAATGAAGGGCTACATGGTTCCGCGTAAAGCAGGTTGGGACACCCACGGACTTCCGGTAGAACTGGAAGTAGAGAAGAAGCTTGGTCTGGATGGCAAAGAGCAGATCGAAGAATACGGTATGGAGCCATTCATCAAGCAGTGTAAAGAAAGCGTCTGGAAATACAAAGGAATGTGGGAGGATTTCTCCTCTACCGTTGGTTTCTGGGCTGACATGGAACATCCATATGTAACCTACTATGATGACTATATTGAATCCGAATGGTGGGCACTGAAAGAGATCTGGAATAAGAAGCTTCTCTACAAAGGCTTCAAGATCGTTCCTTACTGTCCAAGATGTGGTACCCCTCTTTCCGCACAGGAAGTATCCCAGGGATACAAAACTGTAAAAGAGCGCTCCGCAGTGGTAAGATTCAAGGTTGTTGGTGAAGACGCATACTTCCTTGCATGGACAACAACACCGTGGACACTTCCGTCCAACGTTGCACTCTGCGTAAACCCGGATGAGACTTACTGTAAAGTAAAAGCAGCAGACGGATATACCTATTATATGGCAGAAGCACTTCTGGACAAGGTTCTTGGCAAGCTTGCCAAAGAAGAAGGTCAGAAAGCATACGAAATTCTGGAAACCTACAAGGGAACAGATCTGGAATACAAAGAATATGAGCCCCTTTTTGCATGTGCAGGAGAGGCAGCAGCAAAGCAGAAAAAGAAAGCTCATTTCGTAACCTGTGATAACTACGTTACTATGAGTGATGGTACAGGTATCGTTCATATCGCACCTGCATTCGGTGAAGACGATAGCAGAATCGGACGTAACTATGAGCTTCCATTCGTACAGTTCGTAGACGGACAGGGTAACCTGACAAAAGAGACACCATACGCAGGGGTTTTCGTAAAGAAAGCAGACCCTATGGTTCTCACAGATCTGGACAAAGAAGGCAAGCTCTTCGATGCTCCGAAATTCGAGCATGATTATCCACACTGCTGGAGATGTGACACACCACTGATCTACTATGCAAGAGAATCCTGGTTCATCAAGATGACAGCAGTTAAGGATGACCTGATCAGAAATAATAATACTATCAACTGGATCCCTGAGAGCATCGGTAAAGGACGTTTTGGCGACTGGCTGGAAAACGTTCAGGACTGGGGTATCAGCCGTAACCGTTACTGGGGAACACCACTGAACATCTGGCAGTGTGAATGCGGACATATGCATTCCATCGGAAGCCGTCAGGAATTATTTGAGATGAGCGGTGATGAGAAAGCCAAGACAGTAGAGCTTCACCGTCCATACATCGATGAGATCACACTGAAGTGTCCGGAGTGTGGTGGAGAAATGCACCGTGTACCGGAGGTTATTGACTGCTGGTTCGACTCAGGAGCAATGCCTTTTGCACAGCATCATTATCCATTTGAAAACAAAGAATTATTTGAGCAGCAGTTCCCTGCAAACTTTATCTCCGAGGCTGTAGACCAGACCCGTGGATGGTTCTACTCTCTCCTTGCAGAATCCACACTGCTCTTCAACAAAGCACCATACAAGAATGTAATCGTTCTGGGACATGTCCAGGATGAGAACGGACAGAAGATGAGTAAGTCCAAAGGAAACGCAGTTGATCCATTCGATGCATTGAACAAATACGGCGCAGATGCCATCAGATGGTACTTCTACATCAACAGCGCTCCATGGCTTCCAAACCGTTTCCACGGCAAGGCAGTAGTAGAAGGACAGCGTAAATTCATGAGCACACTCTGGAATACTTACGCATTCTTCGTATTATATGCAGATATCGACAACTTCGATCCGACTAAATATGAACTGAACTATGACCAGCTTCCTGTAATGGACAAATGGCTCCTCAGCAGATTAAACACAACAGTTCAGGCAGTAGACAATGATCTGGCAAACTACAAGATTCCGGAAGCAGCAAGAGCACTTCAGGAATTCGTAGATGAGATGAGCAACTGGTATGTCAGAAGAAGCCGTGAACGTTTCTGGGCAAAGGGAATGGAGCAGGATAAGATTAATGCTTACATGACTCTGTACCATGCACTGGTAACAATCGCCAAGACAGCAGCTCCGATGATTCCGTTCATGACAGAAGATATGTATCAGAACCTTGTAAGAAGCGTAGACAAAGATGCTCCGGAAAGTATCCACCTCTGCGACTTCCCGACTGTAAATGAAGCATGGATCGACAAAGATCTGGAAGCAGACATGAAAGAGCTTCTGGAGATCGTAGTTCTGGGACGTGCCTGCAGAAATACTGCAAACATCAAGAACCGTCAGCCAATCGGAACCATGTATGTAAAGGCTGAGAAGAAAATGGGTGAATTCTATACAGATATCATCGCAGATGAGCTGAATGTCAAAGAAGTAAAATTTGCAGATGACGTAGAGTCCTTTATCTCCTACAGCTTCAAACCACAGCTTCGTACAGTAGGACCGAAATACGGCAAACTCCTTGGCGGAATCAGACAGGCTCTCACAGACATCAATGGAACAGCAGCAATGAACGAGCTGAGAACCAACGGTGTCCTGAAACTGGATATTAATGGAAACGATGTAGAACTTACAGAAGAAGACCTTCTTATTGAAACAGCACAGACAGAAGGCTATGTATCCGAATCTGACGGTGAAACATCCGTAGTCCTGGATACCAACCTGACCCCTGAACTGATCGAAGAAGGATTCGTCCGTGAGATCATCAGCAAGATCCAGACCATGAGAAAAGAAGCAGGCTTCGAAGTCATGGACAAGATCGTAGTATATGCTCACGGAAACGATAAGATCCAGGAAGTTATGAAAGCACACGAGGATGAGATCAAATCTGAAGTACTTGCAGATGAAATGGTATTTGGACAGACCGATGGTTATGTGAAAGAGTGGAACATCAACAAAGAAGCTGTAACCATGGGTGTTAAGAAATTATAAGAAACACAAACTATACTAGGGAGGTATAAAATGACAAACGAAATGTTCAAGAAAGAGGCATTTAAAAAAAGTGTCAAAGACAACGTAAAATTCCTCTACCGAAAAACAATTGAAGAAGCTACACAGGAGCAGATTTTCCAGGCTGTAAGCTACACAGTTAAGGACGTTATCATTGATAACTGGCTGGAAACACAGAAAGCTTACGACGAACAGGACCCAAAGATTGTATATTACATGTCCATGGAATTCCTTATGGGACGTGCCCTGGGCAACAATCTCATCAACCTTTGCGGATACGGTGAAGTAAAAGAAGCTCTTGAGGAGCTGGGCTTTGACCTGAACTGCATCGAAGACCAGGAACCGGATCCTGCACTTGGAAACGGTGGTCTGGGAAGACTGGCTGCATGCTTCCTTGATTCCCTGGCAACATTAAACTATGCTGCATATGGCTGTGGAATCCGTTACCATTACGGAATGTTCAAACAGCAGATCAAAGACGGCTACCAGATCGAGGTACCGGATAACTGGCTGAAAAACGGCTATCCTTTCGAACTCCGTCGTCCGGAATATGCCAAGGAAGTACATTTCGGCGGCTATGTAAGAGCAGAATATGATGCTGAAAAGGGTGTTACCAGATTTATCCACGAAGGATACCAGGCAGTAAAAGCTATTCCTTATGATATGCCGATCACAGGCTATGACAATGATGTGGTAAATACTCTCCGTATCTGGGATGCAGAGCCTATCGTAGACTTTGAGCTGGATTCCTTTGACAAGGGTGACTACAAGAAAGCAGTAGAGCAGGAGAACCTTGCCCGCAATATCGTAGAGGTTCTTTATCCAAACGACAATCATTATGCAGGTAAAGAGCTGAGACTGAAACAGCAGTACTTCTTTGTATCTGCCAGCCTTCAGGAAGCAATCGCTAAATATAAGAAGAAACACGATGACATTCATAAATTATATGAAAAAGTAACCTTCCAGATGAACGATACCCATCCAACTGTAGCAGTAGCTGAGTTAATGCGTATCCTCATGGACGAAGAAGGACTTGGCTGGGACGAAGCATGGGAGATCACAACCAAATCCGTTGCCTACACCAACCATACCATCATGTCCGAGGCACTTGAGAAATGGCCAATCGAGCTGTTCTCCAGACTGCTTCCGCGTGTATACCAGATCATCGAGGAAATCAACCGCCGCTTTATCGCAGAGATCCAGGCAAAATATCCTGGCAACTATGAGAAGATCAAAAAGATGGCAATCATCTATGACGGACAGGTGAAGATGGCACATCTGGCAATCGCAGCAGGCTACTCTGTAAACGGTGTTGCCCGTCTGCACACAGAAATCCTGAAGAATCAGGAGCTGAGAGACTTCTATGAAATGATGCCGGAGAAATTTAATAACAAAACCAACGGTATCACCCAGAGACGTTTCCTCCTTCATGCAAACCCGCTTCTGGCAGACTGGATCACAGAGCATATCGGACCGGACTGGATCACAGACCTGTCCCAGTTAAAGAAACTGAAGGTTTATGCAGATGATGAAAAGGCACTCCAGGAATTCATGAATATTAAATTCAAGAATAAAGAGCGCCTGGCTAAATACATCCTGGAGCATAATGGGGTAGAGGTAGATCCTCATTCCATCTTTGATGTACAGGTTAAGAGACTCCATGAGTACAAACGTCAGCTGTTAAATATCCTCCATGTAATTTATCTGTACAACCAGATCAAAATGCATCCGGAAATGGAATTCTATCCAAGAACCTTTATTTTCGGTGCAAAAGCATCTGCAGGCTATGCTACAGCCAAGAAGATCATCAAGCTGATCAACTCCGTGGCAGATGTGGTAAACAACGATGCTTCTATTAATGGAAAGATCAAAGTTGTATTTATTGAAAACTACCGTGTATCCAACGCAGAGATCATCTTTGCGGCAGCAGATGTATCTGAACAGATCTCTACAGCCAGCAAGGAAGCTTCCGGTACAGGTAACATGAAGTTCATGCTCAACGGTGCACCTACACTGGGAACCATGGACGGTGCCAACGTAGAGATCGTAGAGGAAGTAGGTGCAGAAAACGCATTTATTTTCGGATTAAGCTCCGATGAAGTTATCAACTATGAAAACAACGGCGGCTATGATCCAAACGTAATCTACAACACAGACGAAGAAATCCGTCAGGTACTGATGCAGCTCATCAACGGAACCTTCTCCAGCGATACAGAGCTCTTCCGCGACTTGTACGATTCCCTGCTCACCAACAAGAACACAGACAGAGCAGACCGCTACTTCATCCTTGCAGACTTCCGCTCCTACGCAGACGCTCAGAAGCGCGTAGAAGAAGCATACAAAGATGAAAAAGGCTGGGCAAAGAAAGCCCTCCTCAACACCGCCTGCAGCGGCAAATTCACCTCCGACAGAACCATCCAGGAATACGTGGATGATATCTGGCATCTGGATAAGGTGATCGTGAGAAAGAAATAAGTAGATAGAAATACATCATCTTGTGACAATTCCGGAAAACACCCTCAATATGTAACAAATTATGGGGGTATGCAGGAAAAAATCAAGGAAATAAAATGATTCAACACGCAGGAAAATTTAAAAAAATCGTAAAATTCTTAAGCATTACACTTGACAAAAAGTGGTTAAAGCACTATTATTAACCATAACAGACAGATTATGTCTAGGAATCTTTACCCAAAAAGAAAATAGTTATATTAAGGAAAGGGGAACTATAATCATGACAAAGATTAAAAACACAAAGAAGGGCATGGCTAAAAAGACATTAAGTATGTCTCTTGTAGTTGCAATGCTTGCTACTTCTAATGTGCCGGTATGGGCTGCAGAGTTCAGTGACGGTACAGAAGCTGCAGTAACTTCTGAAGTAGAAGCACCTGTAGCAGATACTGCAGACGCATTTACAGATGATGCTGAGACAGAGGCACCTGTAGCAGATACTGCAGCAGATGCAGAGGCAGCAACAGCTGTATCTGAATCTAAAACAGATATTAAACTTTCTCAGACAGGTTGGACTAATCCGGTAAAAGCAAATGGAAAATTCTATGACAAAGATGGTGATGAAGTTTCTGATTTTTATTACACATGGTATGTAGATGGACTTGCTCAGACACCAGCACCTGTTTCAACTTATGATGATTATGGTACATTTGGCATCAAACCATATCAGCCAACTTCCGCAGATGTAGGAAAAAAAGTGACATTACGTATCTATTCTGACAAAGCTGATAATGGTTGGACACCAACAATCGGTAATGATTCTTGGGTATACGAAAGTGCACCAGTTACTGTTACAGCAGTAGATTTAAATACAGATAAAAAAGCGGACAATACAAAACGTGCAAGCCTTATATATTCTGATGCACCTAATCATATGGTAACATATAATGGAAAACCTCAGGCTCCAAATTTAAGCAATGTTACAGCAAAATTCGATGCTGCAGTTGATGATGGCAAACCCGACGGGGAAAAAGTTGCAAGTCTCAAAACAGGAGATTTTGACATTACTTATACTCTTAAAGAAGGTAATGGAACAGATGCAGATTCTGTATTCACAATTACAGCAACACCAAAGGACAAAACACTGTATTCCGGAAGCTTAAATTATGATTACAAGATTGCAGCTAAAGATGCAGCAAACGGTGAGTTCCAAGCATCTATGGTTAAAAATAATATGACATATGAGTATACTGGAAATGTAATCACACCAGCTATCTCAGATGTTAAGGCAACATCAAGCATAACTGGTGGCGCAGCTGTAATTAAATCTGTAAAAGCAGATAAGACAGATGCAGCTGAATTCAAGGCAGATTCTACACATACAGCAAACGTTACATTGGACAGTGCTCCTAACTATACAACAAATACTGTAAGAAGCAACGGTACAAATCTGCAGACAACAAATAGCTATAAAATTACCAAAAGAAATCTTGCAAACGTAAACATCCAGATCAGCAACATCCCATACGATGGAAAAGTATTAACATTCAATGATAAACGTTTTTACGAGGAAGACGCAAAGGGAAATGTTTTAGTACGTAATATCCATTTCTATGACAAGACAACAGGTGAAGAACTGAACCTGAAGATGGGAACCGATTACGATGTTCAGGTATTAGGTGCGCCGACAGCCGGAACTAAGACATATGATCTGGAGATCACAGCAGTTGATACAAAAACGAATCAACCAAAATATGATAACACAACTGGATTCCAGAAGGTGTCCTATACTCTTGGCAATGAAACATTTGCTCATGAAGGATACAAATTAACTGATGGTGCCAAAGCTTATCTTGAAACAGCCGCTACTTATACAGGTAAAGAAAGAGTTATTGATAAATCCCAAGTTGTATTTGTTAAAGCTGATGGAAGCAAACTGTCACCGGAAAACTACGAAGTAGTTGTACAGGGTGTTGATGCCGGAAAGAAAGCCGGAACAGTTATCATCAAAGGTCTGAAGAGCTATGAAGGCTGTGAAGAGATTTATCACTTTGATATCAATGCAGTAAAAGCAAGCGTTAAATTTACTGATAAAGTTCGTTTTGTAAAAGGATATACAAAAGCTTCCCAGTATGCACCAAAGACTACTGTAACTGCAAAGGTTAATGGTAAGGATGTAACACTGGAAGAAGGAAAAGACTATACAGTTTCTTATAAATTTGAGACCACTAACATGATCGGTGAAGTGATTATCGAAACTGTACAGATTACAAACAAAAATTATAAAGGTACTGAGACAGACGATAGCGTATTTGAATCAAAGGGTAAAAATGAGCGTGGCGACAAGATTGTCATCGCTAAGAGAGACCTTTCCAAGTGCACAGTAACTGTAGAGCCTAAATCCTATACTTATACTGGAGCAGTTGTAAAACCAACCCTTAAAGTTATGGATGGAAATGAGCCTCTGACAGAGGGCGTTGACTACGTGATTGAAGGATACAAGAATGCTAAGGATGTAGGAACAGCAACTGTTACTCTTAGGGGATTGGGTGACAATAACAACCCAGCAGATGGTATCTATGACACAGATACTAAATTATCTGCAACTTATGAGATCACAGCTGCAAATGCTGCTGATATTAAAGTTGAATTTGCAGGCGGAAACACAGGAACAATCTACACAGGAAATGTAATCAAACCTACCATCTACAAGGTAACCTTAAACGGAAATGATGTTTCCAAACAGTTTGATTTTGTATATCCAAGCACAAATGTAAACGTTGGAACAGGACATGTAATCCTGAAACCAGTTGCAGGAAACAAGAACTTCACTGGACAGAAGGATGCTGAATTCAAAATCAATGCAAGAGAACTGGAAGGTACTCTGAAAGTATATGATGAGAAAGGTAATCCATATACAGTTAGTATTGACGGATATCTGTGTGACGCTAAAGGAAAAGTATACTTTGCAGTAGACGGAAAACCACATACATTTGCAAAAGCTGTATTTACACCTACCGGAAAATATGCTAAATATGTAACAGAAAACGATTATGAAATCGTTTATGTAGATAATACATACGGAAAATCAGAAAATACTTATGAGGACAGTGAACTTGGCAGAGGTATCGCTCATATTGCAGTAATCGGTAAAGGAAACTTCACTGGTACAAATAAGGTTACTGACTCTACAGGTGCAGTTTACACCACAGTTAAAAATGCTGATTATAAGTTCTATATTAAGAAATATGAAATTATGAAACAGCATGTAACCATCGCTGATGGTGAATATGCAGCAGGACAGCCGGTAAGACCAAATGTTACTGTAACAGTTGGCGGCAAGACTCTTGTTGAAAACCAGGATTACAAACTTACTTACTCTGCAATCTCTGATATCACTAACGGAAAGACCATGAAAGTAACTGTTCACGGTATCAACGGATATAAGGGTGAAGTCAGCGGAACATGGGGCGTTGTAAAGAAAGACATGGCAAATGCACAGGTAGTTCTTGACAAAGCTCAGTACAAGAAAGACGAGAAACCAGCTGTAACTGTATACAACGCAGGCGTTAAAGTAGCAGATACAGAGTACACTGTATCTTATGCAGATGACACTGTAACAGTAACTGCTAACAAGGATTCCAAATACTACACAGGAAGCCAGACAGTTAAAGTTGTACGTGAGGATGAGACAGGAAAGACAATCGGAACACCGGTTATCACAAATGTAAGCATCACAGGAAATAAAGCAACTGTAGTACTTGGTGGAGAATCTGCAAATGCAACCGGTTATGACTATGTAATCTCTGCAGACCGTGACTGCATCACAAACAAGAACTATGGAGCAGTAACAAAGAACCAGGTTAAGACAACAGGAAGCTTTGAATATGTTCAGCAGGGTACTTACTATGCATACTGCCATGCTTGGAAACGTGGAGCTGACGGCAAGAAGGTATTCGGCGAGTGGTCTAATGCATTCCCATTCGTAGTATCTGCCATCACACCGTCCCAGCCGGTAATCACAAGTGTAAAAGCAAAAGGATCTACAGTAACAGTAACCTATACACAGGCATCTGATGCTAAGGGTTATGATGTAGTTCTTGGAACAGCAGCTAAGAAGGTGAACGGAGAAATCCGTCCAGTAAACTATGGCACACTGGTTAAGAAGAACGTTAAAGGAAATGTAGTTAAAGTGACATTCAAGAATGTAGAAAAAGGAACCTACTATGCAGGACTCCATGCATTCAACAGAACATCTGACGACGGCAAGAAAGTATTCAGCCGCTGGTCAAATGTAAAAGCTGTAAGAGTAAAATAATCCCTTTGGGTAAATTTATACAGATTCCTAAAAAAAGAACCTCGGTCTATTGACCGGGGTTCTTTTTAGGATATTTGAATAACTAATGCAATTTTTCTGGCAAATGAATAACTATTCTGATAAAATATAAATATGAAACTATGCAGAAATTGCAAAGGAGGAATTGAAAATAATGAAAAAGAAACTGATTACTTTATTATTGGCATCTTCTATGGCATTAATGAATTTTGCTTCTGCGTATGGAGCAGGCGATTTTACGGATCCTGGCTATGCGATGACTGCGGAAGATTCATCTGATGTTGAAGCTGATGCAGGAGAGGAAGTAAATGCAGAAGATCTTTCTGCACCTGAAGAGTCCGAAAATACAACAGATTTCGATGATATAGCGGACGAATTCACTTCAGAAGAGACAGAAGAGGAACCTTTTTCAGATGAAAAAGAAATCCCACCTGTTCCAGAAGGGGACATACTGGTAGAAAGCGCAGGTCAGGGAATAACAGCCGGAACCTCTACTTATTCTGAAAAATCTTCTTTTGGACGTAGGAAAGCTCTTTCCCAGCTCAAAGGCATGGGAATTAACAGCAGATCCTACAGCTGGAACTGGGCAAATCCCGAATATACTTCTTATTATACGGACGAGACAGGATGTCTGCATATCGTTGCCTGGAAGGATCAGACTTTATATGATGCAGCCTGCAATTCTGATCTTAATATTACCGGCGTAACAAAAGTCCAACTTCCTCTTCCATTGTGGGGAGGCTTTTACGCTGCACCTGATGGCAACTTTTATGTTGCAGTAGGGCAGAAAAACCTTAATGAAGACAATAATGTGATTGCTGCCCGGGTTCTCAAGTACAGCCGTGCCTGGAAACTGCTTGGAGCAACAGATATTAGTGGTGGATATACAAATATGTTTGAGGGAATTTACATTCCTTTTGATGCAGCATCTCTGCGTATGACTCAAATTGGTTCTACCCTGATTGTCCATACAGGAAGGGAAATGTATGGAATGGAAGGGGTTCATCATCAGAGTGATATCACTTTTGTCATTAACACCCAGAATATGACCCTGATCGATTCAGACATGCCTTATTGCAGTCATTCTTTCAATCAGTTTGTTGTAAATGATGGTTCTCGTGTATATTTCCTGGACCATGGTGATGCCTATTACAGAGGTCTGATTCTGTCCTCCTTTTCAGCATATTCTGGCGGATATATTGCTCAGGATAGGGCGGTAGATTTGTTTCCTTTCATGGGTGCTACAGGTGATAATTACACCGGATGTCAGGTAACCGGATTTTCTCTGGCTGGAAATAACCTGATCACTGTAGGAAAATCGGTTCCTCATGAATTTGCAGTAAATGGTCAGACCGGATATGAAAACCTTAACCAAAATATTTTTATGATAGTCACAGATAAAAACAGCATGCTTTCTAAATTTATCTGGCTTACCCAATATTCTCCATCAGGAGCTGAAGTAACCCTGACAGAGCCGAAGCTTATTCCGGTTGAAAATAATCAGTACGCAGTCCTTTTTTCAGAGGAAACTACAGATCAGAGTATTCTGCATTACCTTCTGATGGATGGTTCCGGAAATGTGATATTGTCCAAATTATATAAAAATGTCACCATCCAAACAGATTCCCAGCCAATTTTATGGGGCCGGAATATAGTGTGGGTGTCCGGAAATTATGACAATGATAATTATGACAGCTCCAATACATTCCTTTATGAAATTCCGGTAGTAACAACTCCTCTTGAAGGAATTTCTCTGGATCAGACTAATCTGACAATTGATGAAGACAATACCCAGAAGCTTACCCCTTCCTTTACACCTTCTAATTCCGATGATGTCAAAGATGTAGTCTGGACAAGCAGTAATCCTAAGATTGCATCTGTTTCAGAGGATGGAACCATCAAGGGAAATGGTTATGGCCAGGCTGTGATCACTGCCTCCGCAGGAGATTTCCAGGCCCAGTGCCAGATAATGGTGAGAGTATCGGAGACAGATACACCTCTGGTAACACCAACGTTGAAGCTTTCCCAGAAAGCTGCAAACCAAATACATTTAACCTGGAGTAAGGTTCCTGGTGCCAAGGGATATCAGATTTACTGCAAAACAAATTCCCGGTCTTCTTATAAGAAAATAAAAACACTGAAAACAGGTACTCTCAGCTTTGATACTGCTGTAGTTCCAGGCGTAAAATATTCATTTAAGATTCGAGCTTACGGAACCACTGCAAGCGGAAAGACCAAATATTCCAAATTTTCATCCGTGAAATCAAAGAAAGCAGCTGTACCGGCTCCTTCTAAGATTTCATGCAAAATGAGTAACGGCGGTACACAGATTTCCTGGTCAAAAGTAGCCGGTGTTTCAGGATATGTAATTTACCGAAATGGTACAGCTGCTAAAACAGTAAAAGCTTCTGCTTTAAGCTGGAAAGATACAAAGGCTTATGATTCCCAAACAGGTCTGTACTGGGTTTATAACTATTATGTGAGAGCTTTTAAGACAGTAAACGGAAAACGGATATACAGTAAAGCTACAAAAGTAGTTAATCTTTATGTATAAGTATAAATTATCCTGAATTATTCACAGCTGTGCCGTGAAAGTAGCTGAAAGCCACATAGTTACTGTATTTAAGCTGCTTATTGCATTTCATCTAATAAGTGAATAGAAAAAGAGACCAAATATGTGGTAAAATTTAAGTGTCGAATCCAAATAAATACCGCAGAAAGGGTCTCTCTATGGATATTTTAAACACCTTCACACTGAAAAGCAATAGACAGATTAAAATAAATTTTGACGGAGGCGATTTATCCTCCGATGCAGGACTTCTCCTGATAAAAGAATTCGCTGCAAAGATCGGCTTCACCAAGCTGATCAAAAAGAAATTTAAAACCAATGATACATCAGTCCGTTTTCACAAAGACGATGAAAACCTGATGCAGATGATTTATCAGATTATCTCAGCCTATTTCGAGGATGACTGTGCTGATGAACTGGCCATTGATCCTGTTTTCAATGCCATTCTTGAAAAGAACAGTCTGGCTTCACAGCCAACACTATCAAGATTTTTCAACCGTATGGATGAAGATACACTCCTGCAGTTTGATGACATTGATAAAAGCCTTAGGGATATCATCTATTCCATAAAGTGTCCGGAGCATATGCTTCTGGATCTGGACAGTACTTTATTTGGCACATACGGCAATCAGGAAGGGGAAGGTTTCAACTTCCATTATCAGGCACACGGATACCATCCTTTGCTCTGCTATGATGGTCTGACCGGGGATCTGTTGAAGGCAGAACTTCGTGATGGAACACTTCACTGCAGCAATGATGCTGATAAATTTATGGAACCCCTTTTTCAGGAATATCTGGAAAGAGGCATCAAAACATACCTTCGTGGTGACAGTGGATTCTCATCTCCCAAACTTTATAAAACCTGTGAGATGAATGGCTGTTCCTATGCCATCCGCTTAAAACAGAATTCTTCACTCGTGGCTCTTGCTTCGGATAAAGATGAAGATTTATACAAAGCAACCAAAGAGGACCAGATCAGCTATGCTGTAACTTATGGTGAATTTCTGTATCAGGCCGGCTCCTGGGATTATCCAAGGCGCATGGTTTTCAAGATTGAAAAACCATACGGTCAGCTGACGCATATGTACACCTTTATTGTTACAAACATGGATATGGAACCTTATCAGGTCATCCAGTTTTACTGTGGGCGTGGCAAGATGGAAAATTTCATAAAAGAGGGCAAAGGTGGATTTGACTTTGCTGCTGTCAGCAGTCATTCCAAAGTAGTAAATGCCAACCGCATGAGACTTCATATGCTTGCCTACAACTTATTCAATTGGTTTAGGCGAGTGGTACTCCCTGCAAATATGCGAAAGCAACAGGTGGATACCATTCGTTTGAAGCTGATAAAGATTGCTGCAAGAGCAGTCCGCTCAGCAAGATACGTTTACTGGAGGGGTCTGACCACCGAAAATAATCGGAAAGATAATAATCTTCACATAAAAAAATTCTAAAATTTATATAACATAAAATTCCTTACCCATACATAAAACCATCCCAACTATATGAATAATATACATAGTCGGAATGGTTTTAATTGCGAATTATTACTCTGTCTATTAATTTTCTACAGTAAGTTTACAAACAGGGGCGCACGGGTCTGACCATCGAAAATAACCGGAAAGATAATAATCTCCGCATAAAAGAATTCTAAAATTTATATAACATAAAATTCCTTACCCATACATAAAACCATCCCAGCTATATGAATAATGTACATAGTCGGGATGGTTTTGATTGCAGTTAGCCCGTAAGGGTCTGATCACCGAAAATAAGTGTGTGAAAGCAGTAGAAAAGATATAGTGGTTCGGTTATAATAAAGAAAAAGTGTCGAAGTAGGAAAGGAGAAAACATTATGCCGGTAGCAATAAAAATGCTGTTAGATCAGTATACCGAAATATTACGGAAGATATATGGAAATCATTTAAAGACAGTAATTTTGTATGGCTCCTATGCAAGGGGAGATTATAAGGCAGATTCTGATATAGATATAATGATTCTCCTGGACTTGTCAGATATGGATATTAAACAATATCGCCATGAACTGTCAGGAGAAACTTTTGATTTTAATATGGATCATGACCTTGATATTAAACCGATAGCAAAAAGTCAGCAGCATTTTCAGAACTGGGTTGATGTATACCCGTTTTATGCGAATGTAAAGAAAGAAGGGGTGAAATTATTTGATGCAGCCTAATGAAAAAGGAACACGGAAAGATTTGGTACTGTATCGGAACACTGTAGGGGTCTGACCATCGAAAATAACCGGAAAGATAATAATCTCCACATAAAACAATTCTAAAATTTATATAACATAGAATTCCTTGCCCACACATAAAACCATCCCAGCTGTATGAATAATATACATAGTCGGGATGGTTTTTATCATGAATGGTTGCTATTACAATTGTTCTATTTTACAATGGTGTTCTTTTGTGTCTTTATCATAACTGATTCCCACACCCAGGATCTGCCCGGTGTATCTTTCCTTTTCCCCAGGCTTTCCCCTAAAGCGGAGCGCATACTGTTTTTCTCTGATCTGCCGGATTGCTTCTTCCGGTGAGTGACCTGCTTTTAATTCCAGGATCAGCCCTGTATCTGCCGGGTTTTCCGGATAAAAAATGAAATCTACAAATCCTTTACCTGCTTTATCTTCACGTTCCACCCGGTATCGGTCTCTGGCAGATAAATATACCAGATTGACTACCGCAGCCAGTTCCGTCTCGTTATTATACGAAAGAATCGGTGTTTCTGTATTGTGTGCCAACTGCAGGATCTCAGCCATCCGGTCGGTATCTCCGGACAGGGTTGCTTTTAGCATCTGGTCGGAAATACTGGCCAGACGGTAGACATAACCCAAACTTTTCTCACTGCGCAGAAGCTCCTCGTATTTGAACATTAATTCCCTGTTGGGAATAAATACTTTTCCCTTTGTATAGGTCAGCAGTCCATAGACTACCATAGCTGAGTAGATCTGGTTTTTGGTCCGAAGCTCCATGGCAGAAGCTGCAAACTCCTCCACCCGTGCATCGATCCCCTCTCCTGAAATCATCAGTGCCAGGTCATCCCGTATGTGTTCTATATCATTTCGTATATAATAAAAAATTTCATCATAAGGCCCGGAGCTGGTCCAGTAATTTGACAGCTGATTGAACCGCAGCGCCATCACTACAGATCTTGGATTGTAGAGACGTCTGCCGGAGGCAGTGAAATATCCATCATACCACTCACGCAGACCCTCTCTGGAAACCTGAGGATTTTTGCATAGATGGAGATATTTATCATAAAGAACATCTACTTCCTCATCTGTGAAACCAAAATATTCCCCGAACATTGCCATGGAAGTCATTTTAAACTCCATGAACATGTTTAGTTCTGAACCACTGGAATATTTGGAAATAGGCAGAATTCCGGTCATATAAGACATAGACACATAGGCATGGTCTTTCAGAAGATTACTCAGAAACTGAAGATATCGTTTCCGATCTTTGTCCAAAATAAAATCTCTGTGAAAAATATAGTCCCATTCATCCATGACAAATAGAAATTTCTGTCCATGATATACATCAAAAATACTGTCCAGAATATCCCATAAGGCATCTTCCATGCTGCACTCTGCATCCGGGAAATCCTTTAACAGATCCATCTTTAATCTCTTTTCAATTCTTGAAATATATGCGGTATAAGAAGAACATTCCGCAGGCATTTTACTGAAATCTATATAGATAAGGTTATGCTGATTCAGGTTATCCTCGTATAACGGCGAAGCTGAAATCTGCAAAGCATCAAATATATCCTGTGTGTCGGAGCCTTTTCCAAAAAAGGCACCAATCATGTTTGCCATAACCGTTTTTCCAAACCGCCGCGGTCTGGTGATGCAGATGTGTTTATTACCCTGCTGTACAAAAGGAATCAGCGCTTCCAGCAGCTGTGACTTATCTACAAAATAAGGGTTCTCAGTTTCGCTTTTGTATAATGCACCCGGTGCTGCACTGTTCAGATAAAATCCCATGGATTTTCGCCCTCCTTTTTCTATTTTTTGATCACATTTAATTGGTAATGGTTTCACTACTATCAGTATAACAAACACAACAAATACTTGCCAGCAGAAAATATTTAACTTTGTCAGGGCAGGGATACGTTTACCCTAAAATCGGAACCGGGTTCCGATGTAGTGAAAATGCTGTAATTATATAAAAAAATCCCATTCGGGTATAATTTATATATTTCTATATTAAATCATCCCGAACGGGTATAATACTATTTCTATAGTGGGACAATAACAATCTACACAACATATTCAAACAAAATTTTATCTTGATATATAATTTTATTCATTCCTATTTCTTTTTTCGCATTAAAACTAAATGTAAGCAGGTAACCTGTATCTTGATGATAAAGATCCAAATATTCAGCCAATTGTTTCTCACCTTTGGATTTATACGCTTCACCGTGCCATATTTTTAATTCAATAATAAACTGTTCTCCCGCGTAATCTACAATAATGTCTGTACGGGTCAGATCCCTGGTCTGTGCTTCTACGTAAAAATTTCCCGTTCCATTAATGATCGGTTTTAAATAAAGCAGAAATATTTTTCGCCCATGTTTTTCGACAAACGAACTGTCTGATTCCGAATAAATATCTGAATAGTACTGTACAAATTTATCCATCACTTTTTTCATATCCAGATGCCCATGGACAATAAACTGATTTCTATCAGAAAGTGCCGTACGTTCTGCTGTATTTCCTGCAATTTCTTCTGCAAGAAAATAATTATACAGATGTGATTCGAAAATTTTATTTGCAACAGCAACCCGTCCATCTGTATCTTTAAGAAAACCAAACATAATGCCGATGTTAAATGCCTTTGCATATGCATTAAATGGGTAATCCTGACCTTCGAAAAGAATATTCTGAAGAATCCCTGCCAGCTCCGGATATTCCGCAAGGTGTTTTATCATGTCATCAAACAGCGTATTGGGTTGTTTCAGCAGTAAATGAATTGCCTGCATGATTCCCTCTGTGCGCCATGCATAATCCGGATGCTCCGGAAATACCTGTTCATCAATGTTTTTACAAACTGCGGAAACCAGATAAGGATATCCGCTTGTGTAATCGTAAATGATTCTGGCAGCATTTAAATGGTCAATCTCTATTTTCCGATCATCTGCGTATTCCGAAAGCATTCCTTCAATATCTTTTACCGAAAAACTCATATCTATATCAAATTTTGCGGCAATATTCCAGGGGCTGTTGTACTGATGCTCCTGTTCCGGTCGAATCCTCAGTTTCAGATTTTTAATATCATATACACCGGCCAATATAACAGACTGAAAAGCAGGACGTTCATTCCTGTTAATATACTGATCCCTGAGTGTCCCAAGAAAAGCAAGAAAAATCTGTTGGTTACTGGCCTGATCAACTTCGTCGATCATGAGTACTGCCGGTTTTTTTATCTGTCTGCAAAGATTTGATATAAAATCTGAAAGCGTCCACAGATCTATATTCTGTTTCCCGGAACTAAACATAGATCTGCATTCTTCTACGATCAGATCAGGAATTTCGTTTAAGCTGCCATAAACCATTGAGGTGTAAAGAAGCTTAAAAACTCTTTGGCAAAAAGTGTTTTCACTCTGAAATACATCATAAGTAAAGCCTTCAAAACTGATTGAAAACACCTGATACTCATCGCTGAGAAAACTTTTCAGATTTTTTAATATCGTTGTTTTTCCATACTGACGAGCACGGTTTATAACAAAATAGTCACCATTATCAACTAAAGTTTTGATCTCCTGCAAACGGCTGGAAAGACTGACCATATAGTGCCTGCTGCTGTCACATGGACCGGTAATATTAAAACGCTTCTTCAATGTAAGCCTCCTATAAATAGTTGCCTGGATACAGTTATCGCATGCCTTTATTGTACCAAATATTTTTTATACTTACCATAAGAAAATAAACTTTGTCAGGGCAGGGAAAACCAGAAGAATTATCCGATAAATCATCTGGCTTATTTGTAATAACTGCCTGTTTCTAATGTTAGAGCAAACAATTACCCACTTATAAATCACAAAATCCATCTATTCTCCAAGTCTAAACACGATTCCCCACACAAAATTCCCTCCAAAATCAACCTGTACACCACCCAAAGGGGAACTATAATCATGACAAAGATTAAAAACACAAAGAAGGGCATGGCTAAAAAGACATTAAGTATGTCTCTTGTAGTTGCAATGCTTGCTACTTCTAATGTGCCGGTATGGGCTGCTGAGTTCAGCGATGGTTCTGACGTAGCAGTTGCTACAGAAGCTCCTGCAGAATTCGCAGATGAAACAGAAGCACCTGTTGTAGAGGATGCTACAGAAGTTGCTCCTGCAGAAACTACAACTACAGGTCCCAACATTGGGGTCTGACCATCGAAAATAATCGGAAAGATAATAATCTCCACATAAAAGAATTCTAAAATTTATATAACATAAAATTCCTTACCCATACATAAAACCATCCCAACTATATGAATAATATACATAGTCGGGATGGTTTTAATTGCGAATCATTACTCTGTCTATTAATTTTCTACAGTAAGTTTACACTATCAAATATAGGTTTTCTCTTGAAATCAAAAAGCAGTCATGTTATATTATTAATAGAAAAGATGCCACCGATAGACGGTTGGCCCGATACTAAATGTTAAGCTTTAGAAAAGCCGCTCAGTTTTCTCAGGACCGGGGCGGCTATTTCTGTGTCTTATTATTATCCTTACCAAAGGAATATCCTAATCCAAAGCAGGTTAAGCCAAAGCTCATTACTGCGATAAAATCAACAATACTCATAAGGCTCAGCCCTCCTTTCCGTTGATTCCCGTTTGGGTTTCTATGTAATCGGAGGGTTCAGTCCCTCCGTAGAGGGCCAACCGCCTACCGTTATGGTAGCATCCTATATGATTTTATCATGAATATAGTCTTTTTTCAATCAAAATAGACAGTCACCAGTCCTCTTTTTCTACTGGTAAGTCTCTTCTGAAAGAACCGGAGGGGTCTGACCACCGAAAATAACCAGAAAGATAATAATCTCCACATAAAAGAATTCTAAAATTTATATAACATAAATTTTCTTACCCACACATAAAACCATCCCAACTATAAGAATGAGTTCAATAGTCGGGATGGTTTTGATTGTGAATTATTACTGCACTGGTTTATTGGTATTTTCATCTTCAGATGGGCTCTCTGATTCTGCAAATAAATATTTCTCTGCCAGTTTCCACATCAACGGAGTCAGACTGCTTCATATAAAACAACTCCCTCCTTTTGAACATTAGAATAAAACGGATAAGACGCTGCCCAGTGGTAAAAATGCTGCTGATTTTTCACTACAGGCATCATCCATATATCATGCTGAACATTATATTTAAATCCAAGTTCTGAAAGAGCATCTGAATATGCATCCATTTCTTCTTCGGAAAGATCTACCAGAATCATTATATCTATGTCTGAATCTGGTGTATAATCTCCTCTGACATAGGAACCGTATAGAATCACGCATTTTTAAATGCGCTCCATATATCTTTTGTATCTCTGATAAGTATTGAATAAGCAGTGTATGAATTGTCTGTGGCATATAAATCCATTCCTCCTTTCACTTTTAGTATAAAACAAACGATACTTTTTGGAAATGTGAAAAGCCGTCTATCTATCCCAAACTTCCTCTGGCAGACGCCAAGATGATCCGGAAAAATCTGACCATCGAAAATTGACGGTTTTAGAGAATGGATTGAAATAAATAAAAACGCCCAGCACGTTAATTCATGCCGGGTTTAGTATTTCAATTCGTTCTAAATTATGATATATTTGCTATGTTACCGCCTCCGATACTGGTGACAGGAGGGAGGTGAATTACATGGAAATTCTTGTTTCTCTTTTTGTCGCTATTATGGGTAATGTTATTGGCAATTTAATTTGCCATTATCTTATCAAATGGTTGGATAGCGACCAATAGTCGGTAATGAACCTATGGATTTAATCCCTTCCATCTCAAATAGGGAATCAAAAGCCCCGAAGGTCGCAACTTCGGGGCTTTTGCTGTAGTTGAACTACATGGATTTCTTGTTTCTCTTGTCTACTGACATTATAGCATATGCAGATCATGAAATCAATATACTACTGTGATAATTGTATGAGCCCTAAAATGAATTCTTAAATTCCACTGCCCCACTGGGCGATGGAATTTACTCTCGCATAGTAGATATTTACTCTTTCACACAATAATGTTATGGTTGTATTTCCTTCTGACAGCAGTAGAAGGAGAATTATCATGAGTAAATATATACCAGGAAATCAGAAACACTTAACATTAAATGACCGAATTTACATCGAAAATGAATTAGCAAAAGGAACATCTTTTAAAGACATTGCTACTTTTCTATGTAAAGACCCAACAACCATATCCAAAGTACTTACCTGGTAGGGTCTGACCACCGAAAATAATCTAACAGCAACATTCAAGAATGTGAAGAAAAAAACCTACTATGCAGGTCTCCACGCATTCAACAGAACATCTGAAGACGGCAAGAAAGTATTCAGCCAGTGGTCAAATGTAAAGAAAGTAACTGTAAAACAATCCATTTGGGTAAATAATACAGATTCCTAAAAGGGAACCCCGATCATTTCGATCGGGGTTCTTCTTTGTACAAAAAAGAGCCTCTGACCAATATGATCAAAGACTCTCCGTACTGGTTTACCAGTATTTTTTACATAGCTGACAGCTCCCAGTTCCGATTCCGGCATAAAGAAACCACTGGCTAGATTTTAAACTCTTTATATAATTGTTCCCTGTATGTTTCATCTTCAGATGCTCTTTTCGCATCTGCATAACGTTTATTATCTAAAAGTATTTTCATAAGCATCCCAAGACGATTCTCGCCCTTCTTAATGCCCTTCTTAATACCTTTCTTTTCACCTTTTTTCTCGCCTCTTTCTTCTGCATAGGAAATCATACTCAACATATCGGATACCTCCTTTTGCCGGATCTGACTGTCTGAATCCGGAATGTAAGACAAGACTTTCTTCTGATCACCGGAAAATACACCATATAAAAGATCCATTAGTCCTTTTTCATTTTGCGCTTCCCCTCCAAGACGTATTATAACAACTTCCATAAGGTCTGCTTCTGCAGCATCGATCTGAATGTCAGGGACACGGAAGCCTTCGTTTTTATAATTATGTATCTTGTAATAGGATACGGTATTCTGCTGCTCTTTAGGAATATTGTCAAGACAGATCCAGATACTGTACACCTTTTCCAGATATTTATAGCCTTTCCCATTCTTCCCTACTTTATCCAGCTGTGAGGATAATTTCCGGCATCCATAGTATATGCCTCTTTTAATAACAGGATACCCAGGCCGGTAATTCTTCTGCAATTCAAAATCCACATGAAGATTTACCAGGATATTTTCCTTTTTCTTTGGAAGCAGGGAACGAAACAGGATATCAAAAACTGCCGGTGCCTCATCTGTTGTGTTGAATTCCGTCAGCTCACCCCGGATGCTTCCTGCCATATCTTCTTCTACAAATGCGGTTCCTGTCTGGATGGTATCTCCCTCAATGCAGTTTATGATCTCCTCCAGAGAACAATCACTGTATTCTGTCACCGTGTACTTTAGAATATTGCCCATGATCGGCTTATATGAAAAAATATTTTTTGCCGATTTGTCTTTGGTTTCTTTGCCTTTTAAGGTTCTCATTGTTGTGGAAATACTGTTTTTTACCTTCATGAGATACTCCTGCAAATGAAACATTCTTTTATATTTTCATGATAACTCAGAAATAAAAATTCGTCAATAATAGGAGGGGTCTGACCACCGAAAATTAAAGACTTACCAGTGAAAAATGTCGCCGTTTATATAAAGATGACAGAGTCTTTAAAAACCGGCAAAAGCCTTGATTTCTCTTGATTTTATTGCCTTTACAAGATATACTGGACTGAACGACATTTGTATTAAAATTGGAGGATTTTTCACATGAGAATTGCAGTAACCTATGATAACGGAAATATTTTTCAGCATTTTGGGAAAACAGAAAACTTCAAGGTGTATGAAGTAGAGAATAACCAGGTGATTTCCAGTGAGGTCATTAGTTCCAACGGCAGCGGCCACGGTGCTCTGGCTGGCTTGCTGGATGGACAGAATGTAGATGTGCTGATCTGCGGTGGTATTGGTGGCGGTGCACAGGCGGCTCTCACAGAGGCTGGGATCGAGTTTTGTTCAGGAGCCCAGGGAGATGCAGATCAGGCTGTGGAAGCTTATCTGAAGGGCGAATTAGTGTCTTCCGGCGTGAATTGTGATCATCACCATGGGGAAGAGCATTCCTGCGGCAGCCATGAAGAGGGACATTCCTGTGGTGACAGCTGCGGCGGTGGCTGTGGTGGAAGCTGCGGATCCCATAACCCGATCACAGGACGGAATGTGGGCAAGACCTGCCGTACTCATTACAAAGGTACCTTTAATGACGGAACACAGTTTGATTCCTCTTATGACCGTGGAGAACCACTGGAATTTATCTGTGGCGCAGGCCAGATGATCAGAGGCTTCGATGCTGCTGTAGCAGACATGGAAGTAGGTCAGGTGATCGATGTACATCTGATGCCTGAGGAAGCATACGGCCAGGCTGATCCCAACGCTATTTTCACTATGGAGATCGCTCAGCTTCCAGGCTCTGAGGACCTTACGGTAGGCCAGCAGGTATATCTGTCCAACCAGTACGGACAGCCATTCCCGGTAAAAGTAACAGCCAAGGATGAGAAAAACATCACTTTCGATGCCAACCATGAAATGGCCGGAAAAGAACTGAACTTCAAAATTGAATTAGTAGAGGTAAAATAAAGCAATCCCCCGGTCAACTAACCGGGGGACTTTGTTTTTCAAGCATCAGGAACGAAAATTCACGGTTTTTGTGGGTTTACTGTAGATCCGTTTCCCATTTACATTCGTGACATACTCCCGTCACTTAAATCTTACAGATTTTGAAGTGGGAGCTTCCTGCTCGATTGCCCTTCAGGGCAAAGCTAAAACAGGCTATCCCCGCGTGTCCCGCGGTTCTTTTTTATCCGGTTACGGATCTTTTCTGTGATATTATGCACATTTTTTATATATTCTTTTTCCTTCTTTCAGAATATTGACCGCCGCATTCACATCCCGGTCCATCCGGTTTCCACATTCGCATAGGTATATCCGTTCTGATAATGCCAGCTCTTTCTTCTTATGTCCGCATACGCTGCATATCTTACTGGATGCAAAATATCTGTCTACTTTTATCAGATATTTTCCACGTTCTTCCAGCTTATATCCAAGCATGGAAAGGAACTGACCGTATCCGTTATCCTGTATCCCTTTTCCGAAATGCAGACCTCCGGCTATCCCCTTCAGGTTCAGATCCTCCACACATACCGCGTCATAGTCTTCTGCAAGGCTGTGGCTGAGCTTATGCTGGAAGTCCTTCCTCTGGTTCTTTATCTTTTCATGATATAATGCAATCTTTTTCTTCTGTTTCTGATAGTTACGGCTGCCCTTTTCACATCTGGAAAGCTTTCTCTGTTCCCGGGCAAGTTTTTTCTCTGCATTCCGGTAAAACATGGGATATCCGGTCCTTTCACCGGTGGAAAATACACACATTCCATGCATGGCAAAATCGATCCCCAGAAATTTTTCCGCCTGTCTTTTCTCCGCTGTTTGGTTTTCACAGTCGAACAGCAGACTGGCAAAATATTTTCCGGACGGTTCCCTGCTCACAGTCACTGATTTCAGCTTCCATCCCTCCGGGATCATATGGTGGAGCTTTATTTTTACCGGCTGCATCTTTGGCAGTTTCAGGAACCTGTCCTGCAGACAGATATTCCCATTTACCATATTCGTTGTATAGGATTTCCGCGAATGTTTTTTTGATTTATAATGCGGAAATCCCACTCCCGGTTCCCGGAAAAATTTCCGGAAAGCCCCTTCCAGATTTAACTGTACATTCGCCAGCGCAAGAGAATCTACCTCTTTCAGCCATGGATATTCTTTTTTATATCCGGCCGGCGTATTTTTCAGCATCTTTTTTTCTTCCTGATAATAACGGATCTTATCCGCAAGCATCCGGTTATAGAGAAAACGACTGCAGCCGATTGTCTTCTCTATCTGGGTTATCTGTTCTTTATTTGGATAGATCCTTATTTTTACTGCCCGGTTTATCTTTCTCACCCTGACTCTCTATATACTGATGGATTGTTTCAACAGGTGCTATATTTCAAAGATTTCTTTTGTTCTCTCTGACATCTTATCGTCCAGCATCTTTCTGCTATATTTCATAACCATGATCAGGTAAAACACTGAATGAGAATTATTATCTAAACTCATTATGTACACTCACTTATTGCTTATTTCGACCGTTCAAATTCCAAGAGCATATTGTTCTTTTTTTCTATCATACTATATTTATTGTATCAGAACAAGTGTTTTTGTGATTTTTTATGAATTTGAGCAGACATGCTCGAATGTGCAATTCATCCCATCACCTATAGAGGTGAGGGAATTCTTGCTACGGTTGTTAAAGGAATGGCTACAATAAGGCATATCAGAATTGATCAGTGTCATATCCTGTGTGTTGATGACAAAGGTAACATCACTCTGATGATGGATTCCATCCATACCATACATTTCACGTCCGGTGTGGACGATCAGTATTTTCGATGGTCAGACCCCTCCGGTTCACTTTGTTTTGCAGACCTTTTCAATGCAGCACTTTTTGGCGGTGAGCAGTCTGTGCGTATATTATGGAGAAAACGAATGGGACGGTCCATTTTCGTTAAAGGACATGCTGGAGATTCCAGAGAAAATAAAACCGCTGGTATCTGATTACAGAATCACATCAGCTGATAAACCATGCACTGGAATCAGAACAGAAGGGAGAACAGGTAAACATGTGCAATGCATTGGAAGAATTGAAACTGGAAGGAAAGCAGGAGGGAATAGAAGAAGGTATCCTTGCCAACATAAGGACATGTAAAAATTTTAATATCAGTAAAGAAGATACGATCCGGAATCTTATGAAAGAATTTTCTTTATCAGAACCGGAAGCTGTCAGCTATGTAAAAAAATACTGGTAAACCAGCGAAGAGAGTCTTTGACTATATTGATCAGAGGCTCTCTTTTTGATAGTTTTCTTTTTCCCTGCGATTATTTTCGGTGGTTAGATTCCGCCGAGGCACAAAACATAAAAAATGCCAGATTTCAGGGGAAACAGACGGGATAAATCTGTTTCTGAAGTCTGTTATAGAAATAATATTATACCTGTTCGGGATGATTTGACATAGAAATATATAAATTATACCCGTTCGGGATTTTTTTATATAATCCACTTGAAATTATACCCGAACGGGATTAATATGTTTAATATGAGTACAATTGGAGATTATATAAAAAAAGAAAGAAAAAAAGCAGGGCTGACGCAGGAGGATTTTGCAATCCGTTCCGGACTTGGACTTCGTTTTGTAAGGGAATTGGAACAGGGAAAAGAAACGGTGCGTCTGGACAAAGTGAATCAGGCACTGGCAATGTTTGGGAAAGAAGCTGTACCAGGAAAAAAGGAGGAATAGCAGGTGGAGTCAGAATATAGAAAAGGATATGTATATATTCAAAATCATTTTTCCGGAATTATTGCAGAAACTGAGGAAGGGTATATTTTTACTTATGACCAGGATTATCTGGACAGAGAAGATGCAGTGGCAGTAAGCCTGACACTTCCATTACGTCAGGAGCCTTATGAAACAACCATATTGTTTCCTTTTTTTGACGGACTGATTCCGGAAGGATGGCTTCTGGGGGTGGTCAGCCGAAACTGGAAAATCAACCAGAAAGACCGGTTTGGCTTACTGTTATCTGCCTGCAGAGACTGCATTGGCGATGTTTGTATCAGGAGAGAAAAGGTATGAAATGCTTGTGTTGTGGAAAGTCAATAACAAATAGTGCAGCGAATGTGGAAAAAGAATGGTGCTGGCACAAAAAGTGTGTAAAGAGATTTTTTCAGACAGATGAATTACCAATCTTGGATATTACGAAAGACCAACTGGAAATACTGGCAAATGAGACGGTAAATGAGGGACTTACCGTGCCGGGAGTTCAGAAAAAGCTTTCCCTGCATTTATCAACAGATCTTAATGCAAGACTTACAATTGTGGACTATCCAACAGGATATATCCTGAAGCCGCAGACGGAAGAATTTCATAATATGCCGGAATTTGAGGATCTGGCAATGCGTCTCGCAGAAATTATGGGAATCCGGACGGTTCCCCATGCTCTTATAAAAATGAATGATGAATACGCGTATATTACGAAAAGGATAGACCGGGAAATATCAGAAAAAGAGACCAGACTATATGCCATGGAAGACTTCTGCCAGCTGTCTTACAGACTGACGCAGGATAAATATAAAGGTTCTTATGAACAATGCGGAAGAATCATAAAAAAATATTCTGCAACACCGGGCTTAGACCTGTCAGAGCTGTTTCTGCGTGTTATTGGATCTTTCGTTATGGGAAATTCAGATATGCATTTGAAAAACTTTTCACTAAAGGAAACGGAGCCTGGCAGCAGAAATTTCCAATTATCAAAAGCATATGATATGCTTCCTGTTAATGTGATCATGCCAGAAGATAAAGAACAGCTGGCACTGACAATAAATGGAAAAAAACGTAATATTCATAAGAAAGAATTTCGGATACTGGCAGAATCCTGTGGAATCCCATTAAATTCTGCAGAACGTATGATGAAAAAAGTATGCTCATTAAAGACAAAACTTTTTACACAGATAGAAGAATCTTACTTGTCAGCAGAGCAAAAAGAGCAAATAGGGGAACTTATTTCAAAAAGGATTGATATTTTGAGTTAGATAAAAGGCTGTTCACATTGCCAAAAAGTATCGTTTGTTTTATACTGAAAGTGATAGAAAGGAGGAATGGATTTATATGCCACAGACAATTCATACCCTGCTTATTCAATACTTATCAGAGATACAAAAGATATATGGGGCGCACTTAAAAAAAGACCCCGATCGCAATGACCGGAGCCTTCTTTGCTTATATTAAAGTTTTTGTTATAAATACCTGCACATTTTTTCCGTCTTTTTCATAATCCCGTTGAAAAGCGTTCTGGTAAGCTTCGGGATTTTTTATAATGTCTTCTTTGTCATAAATAAACAGGTAAAGATTTTTGGTCTTATAATGAAATGCATCTGAGCCAAGTTCTTCTGTCAGTTGTTTTACAGACATACTTGAACGGGTACATTTAATTTCAATTATAATGTCATATGTCTCCAGATACAGATCTGCACGCGTCCCACTATATCCGTTATCCCCGTTTACTTCTTTGCGGGTTTCCGGAAACACTGTGCGCAGCAGTGCATACAGGATGTGCTGGATGTCATATTCATTTTCGATTTTTGCCTGCCCAGATATAGATTTTGGAAAAGTACATTTCTGATGAAAGTCATCCTGGTACATAGATTTCCAAAAAATGTTTACGTGAGACAATATCCGTTCTATTACTAATTTTGCTGTACAGTCAGAAATTTCTGCTCCAATCTGCATATCCCAGCTATCAAAGAGCAGTAAAACATCTTTTACAGCATTCTTTAAATTTTTGATGGATTCTGTTTCTGAAAACTCATTTCTGACAAAATGAGCCCTGACTTTCAGCTGATCTTGTAATTCCCTGGAAAATCCATTTTTTATAGCATATGTCTGGATCCTGCTTTTCCAGACAGTATAAGAATTTAAAGCTTCTTCATAATCACTTTGTTCCAAAACAGCTTTTCCTTGCCTGATCAGTTCATCTATTGTGATATCTGCAAATGTTCTCATTTTAACCTCCCTGTCAGATACCCGACCATCTGATAAAAAACAGAAACAGATTGTCCAGAATGTGTATGATGTCATCCTTCCATTCAAAAACGCGATACAATGCACCAGACTCTTCTAATATTTTCTGCCAGTTCCTGAGAGCTTCTCGTATTTTCTGGGTAGTGATCCTGCATTCCGGCACATTATACTGGATCCGGGCCATAAGTTCCTGTAACTCCATTTCCACAAGCGGAGGATTATCGGCAAGCATTTCCAGGATCAGACTGTAAATATCTCTGCGGCTTCCGTCTGTCAGCTGATATTTCAGCCGTTTCTGGCCTCTGGTTGGGGGGCCTGCTTTGAGTACACGCACTACATCTGCATAAGGAAGATTTGCGCAGGTAAAACGGCAGCTTTCTTCTATGATTTTTCCATCTATAACAGAGCTTTCTCCAGGAAGAAGGCCGATGTTCAGGCAGATGGCCTGCATGACCTGGGGTGAATGGATACTTTCCATTGCCATACGTGAGAGAATATCTTCCTGCAGGGATATGCCCAGCTCATGAAATCCCTTACGCGCAATAGCCTGCAGTTCCTTTTCCTTCCATGGCTCAATTTCAATCACGGAAAGACGTCCGGTGAGGTCCGGATTCAGACGGATTGCATCATCTGACCGGTAGGGCAGGGAAATGATCACCGCCTTAAATCCCAGACGGATTACTTCCTTCAGCTGACAGGCAATATCATATTGAACCTCTGCCGGTGCATAATGAAAATCATCCAGAACCAGAACTTTATTGGATTCTTTAAAATATTGCAGTATTTTTTCCTTATTTGCCGGATAGTTTTTCTTCACCATTGTGGAGCGCTGCTCATTGGAAGAAAAGTCCGCATTCGTCTCACTGATTTCCGCTTCCGTGGATATCCCTATTTTTTTTGCCACCCGGTTCCAGAAATCTGATTCCCTGACAAAATCATTGCCGGACATCTCCACAATCCTGTCAACGCCGATCACACGCTCACATAAAACTGTTTTTCCTATTTTGGATGGGCCTACAATATATGTGAGAAATCCATCAATCGATAAACTTTGCTGAAGACGTTCCTCGTAACTATATTGCATGGTTCCTGATTTTCTGGAAACATAAGTAATGTCCGGAAATGTACCGGGTTTAAACACCTTTGAATACCTTTTATCCATTATATACCCCCTTTTTACTACCTTTTTTAATTATAGCATACATTTAATGATCTTTATACAGAAAAATATATTATAGTCAGTGAAATCTAGCTAGCGTTTTCCTTGTACCGGAACCGGAAGCTGTCAGCTATGTGAAAAAATACTGGTGAACCAGCGAAAAGAGCTTTTGATTATATTGATCAGAGGCTCTTTTTTGCAAACAAGAAGGGACTGTCTATCCAGACAGTCCCTTTTGGCGTATCACACACAAAACCCCGCATACACCGGTACAATATGGTAGTTTTCTTTTTCCTTGAAGTCCTCCACCGACAGCAGGTACATTTCTGCATTTGTATTCATTTCTGCCCGGAATCTGGTAAGGTTCCGGGTTTTTTGATGTGGGGTCAGGCGGTAGTCCACAGCAATATGCCGGCCCTCTTTTTCCAGAAGGAAGGGAACTTCGGCTTGGTTGCCGCTGGACCAGTAGGAGAGGGTGTATCCATTTCTGGTAAAGTGCTGTGCCAGAAAGGTTTCGGTGCAGGCTCTGGCTGCCGGGGTGTGGGAACCGGTGAGCAGCTGATAAGATGGTACACCCAGTACTCTGGCGCACAGTCCGCAGTCAGTGGGATACAGATGCAGGGAGGTCTGGCGGCAGGCAAGGGCATATCCTGACCGGAGCAGCCAGTCCAGTGGCTTTTCATAGGTTTTGGCTGTGGCACCTCTGGTTATAAGGGAATATTGGAATCTCCGGCTGGATTTTTCAAGCTGTGCGGGAATGGAGAGCCAGGCATTCTGACAGTGGCGGGTCATTCCTGTGGGAGCCTGGCTGGAAATATCACCCAGGATCAGTTCCAATAGCTTCTGTTGTATATCCGGTACCATCAGCAGTTTTTTCTCCCTGCGGTATTCCAGTATAGACAGTGGCATTCCGCCGGTGACCAGGTAGAGATAAAACTGTGACAGGGCTTTCTGGTGCAGTTCTTTTCCCAGGGGAGTCAGGGCGGAAAAGTGTCTGCGGATTTCCCTGGATAGGGCATATTCCGCATTTGCCCAGAGGAATTCCTCGAAATCCAGAGGATACAGGATGATAATATTGAAATCATTTTTGCTGTAGAGCTCAGGGGAGGCAAGGCCTCTGTGGATGGCAATGATGTGATACTGTGGATAATCCAGAGAGATTGCAGCCAGAAGTGTGGAAAGCTCCGGTACACATTGGATGTTATCAAGGATCAGCAGTGAGACAGAGGGCTTGAGAGGTTTTCCGGCGTAGGTCTCCAGGAAAAGCAGCGCATCCTGGGGCGGTCTGGGTACGGAGAGATAATCGGTGACTGGTTTGTCAGTCTCCAGGTTGAGATAGAGGGTGTTTTTGTAATTTTTTTCTGCAAAATCCAGGGCCAGCCAGGTTTTACCGGTTTGCCGCAGCCCCTGGAGAAGGAGAGGATGGCGGTGGGGATTTTTTTTCCACTGGATCAGGGAATCAGTATATTTTCTGCGCATATGGGTTCCTCCTGTGAATAAGCGGTGATATATAATTAAATTATAAATGTAATCATATGAAAAAACCATACACAGATGAAAAAGGAGGGCTTTTATGAACAGAATCAATGCAATTTATGCCAGGCAGTCCGTGGACAGGGCAGACAGTATCTCTATTGAGAGTCAGATTGAGTTCTGCAAGTATGAATTGAAGGGCGGATCCTTCAGGGAGTACAAGGATCGTGGATACAGTGGTAAAAATACCACCAGGCCTCAGCTGCAGCAGCTTCTTGCGGATATCCGGAGAGGAGAGGTGGAGAAGGTGATCGTGTACAAGCTGGACAGGATCAGCCGTTCTATCCTGGACTTCTCCAATATGATGGAGCTGTTTCAGCAATATCAGGTAGAGTTTGTGTCTTCCACTGAGAAATTTGATACTTCCACACCTATGGGCAGGGCAATGTTAAATATCTGTATTGTGTTTGCCCAGCTGGAGAGGGAGACGATACAGAAGCGTGTCTGTGATGCTTATTATTCCAGAAGCCAGAAAGGATTTCATATGGGAGGAAAGGCACCTTATGGTTACAGGCTGGAGGAAATCGTAATGGATGGGATCCATACCAAGAAGCTGGTGGAGAAGCCGGAAGAGGGGGAGATTGTGCGGGAAATTTTTCACATGTATTGTCAGCCGGAGACTTCTTATGGAGACATCACCCGGTATTATACGGAAAAGGGAGTCCTGTTTTATGGAAAAGCGCTGATCCGCCCAATGCTTGCCCAGCTGCTGAGGAATCCGGCATATGTGCGTGCGGATATGCTTTGATGAGTGTAAAAACAAAGTCTGGTAAACAGTACCTTAGATGCACCCGGCGTCTGAATAATAAAGCCTGTCCGGGGTGTGGAAAAATTTATACGGAGGATGTGGAGCGACATGTATATGAGGAGATGGTAAAAAAACTGAGAGAGGGTCAGGCTCCTGTGGGACACAGATCCCTGAAGGAAGATCCCAGAGTACAGAAAATATATAAGGAAATAGAAGCATTGGAGAAGGAGATTGGGATTCTGGTGGAATCGCTGACAGGGGCAGGAGAGATATTGAGTAGCTATATTGACCAGAGGGTGGATCAGTTGGATCAGCTTCGCAGGCAGAAATCGGAGGAACTGGTAGCTTTGTCTGAAAATCAGGCAACGCCGGAACAGATGGAGAGAGTAGTGTCCAATATTAGTCTCTGGGATAATATTGGATTTGATGAGAAACGGTTTACAGTGGATAAGATGATCACAGTTTTGAAAATTTTACCCGGAACTGTTCAGATCCAGTGGAAATTTTAAACAGCTCCGGGTATTGGTTACTGGGTTAGAGGTTTGTTTTTTTCAAGAATTTGGTGGATGATGCCCTGGGTATATTCGCCAAGATGCTTCTTTGTTTCTTTGTCCAGTTCATCAGGGTAGATGGGCTTGCCGTATTCCACCACAACCTTTGCAGGATGGATTTTCGGGAAATGTGCTTCGAAAATATCTGCGGAGTTGTTGATGGCAATGGGGATGATCGGACATTTTGCCTTGGTGGCGATTTTGAAGCTTCCCTCATGGAAGGGGAGCATATCCAGGTCATCTTCGTTCTTGTTTCTGGTGCCCTCCGGGAAGATACAGATGGAAATGCCGGATTTGACCTTATCTACAGCTGCCAGGATGGTTTTCAGTCCCTGCTTGATGTCCTTCCTGTCCAGGAAGAGGCAGTGGAGATATTTCATCCAGGTGGACAGGAGAGGGATTTTCTCCATTTCTTTTTTGGCAATGTAGCCGGTGCGGATAGGGCAGCGGCTGTAGGTGAGGAGGATGTCAAAGTAGCTTCTGTGATTACCGATATACAGGACAGGGGTGTCCTTCGGTACATTTTCCTCTCCTATTACTGTGACTTTGGCTCCTGTGATCCACAGGATAAATCGAAATACAGCCTGAATGATCCGAAGAGAGCTGATATCCTTGGTCATAGGAGAAAATTTGCCGATGATCCATTCTACCAGTAAGATCGGGATAGACAGGATCAGATATCCGATGACCACAATACAGACAAGAATAAAACGTATCATTTGTGAATCCTTTCCGGATCAGTCCCTGAGAGATTGATCCTAACGTCATTGTATTCATTATAAAGAATCTGCCCACAGCCTGCAAGTATAAATCCCGTTGGATCTGCATAGAATGGCTAGTAAAGAAATATGCCGAGGTAGCATTGTGAGAAAAAAAGCCTGTATGGCCATGGTTTTTTGGCTGGCTGTAATGCTTCTGACCGGATGTGGGCTCATTAAGATAGAGGAGGGAGAACGCACTCCTTTGGAATATACAATTGTGAAACAGGAGGAAATCCCTGCAGAAGCAGTCCGCTTTATGGAACAGAAAAAGAAGAAGGGCTTTCAGATGATCTATAAGGTGGAGGACAGTATGTATCTGATGAAAGGGTATGGCACTCAGGTAACAGGCGGCTACAGTATTCAGGTAGAGGAGGTCTCACAGTCGGAGAACGGAGTTTTCTGTAAAACCCGGCTTCTGGGACCTGCTGAGGGGAAACAGGGACAGGAGCCCTCCTATCCCTGCATTGTCCTGAAAATAAAAAGTACGGATAAACCGGTACAATTCCTGTGAGGACAGGAAACAAAAAATAGAGATCTGAGTCTGTATATCATAGAAGGAGAGGATTAGAGAATGATGGAATTGAAGAAAGAAACTGTGCAGATGCTTCGGGTGAAAAGTAAGGCTGCCAGCCAGGTAACCTTTGATGAGGATTATAATGTGCCGGATACCAGACCGGATATTGGAAGGATGATCCAGAGTAAGGCGGAGATTTCCATGGATGAAGTGCGCCTTAGTGAAGGAAGGGCTTTTCTAAAGGGGAGCCTGAACGTAGATATGCTTTATGTAGGGGAGAAGGAAGGCAGAATATACAGTCTGGCAGCGAAGCTGCCGGTGGATGAGACTGTGAACC
Source organism: Blautia sp. HCP3S3_C4 (assembly GCF_052064095.1). Lineage (NCBI taxonomy): Bacteria > Bacillati > Bacillota > Clostridia > Lachnospirales > Lachnospiraceae > Blautia > Blautia sp. HCP3S3_C4. Next base: position 31,666 of record NZ_JBQHWF010000014.1, on the reverse strand, counting down.
TGGAGGGAATAGAGGGCGGAGATAAGCTTTGTCTGAACTGGGAGATGGAGGATCTGAGCATCCATGTGATCCATTCAAGAAAGCTGAATATCAAGGCCATCGTAACCTTTTATGCTGCGGTGGATGAGACAACAGGGATTCAGATACCGGTGGCTCTGGAGGAAGAGGATATTTCGGTAAAAAAGAAGCGGGTGGGGCTTATGAGTCTCTGTATACATAAAAAAGATACGCTACGTATTAAAGAAGATATTGAACTTGCAGCGAACCGGCCTAATGTGGAGTCCCTTTTATGGCACACTATAGAACCCAGAAACCTGGACCTGCGGGTGGAGAAGGATAAGATACGTGTGAAGGGAGAGCTGGCAGTATTTATTCTTTATGAAGGGACAGATGAGGAAGCTTTGCCGCAGTGGCAGGAATATACCCTGCCCTTTTCCAGGGAAATGGAGTGTCAGGGGTGTGGGGAGGAGCTGATCCCCCATATTGAGGTTTCCCTGATCCATCAGGGGATGGAGGTAAAACCGGATGGAGACGGGGAAGAGAGGATTTTTCAGGTAGATGCTGTACTGGAGCTGAATATGAAGCTGTACCGGGAGGTGGAGTATGACCTGGTCCAGGATGTATATACTCCTCTGAAAGAATGCGTGCTTCATGGAAAACAGGAGATTCTGGAAAGTCTTCTGGTGCGGAATTTGTCCAGATTCCGGATGAATGACAGAATTAAAGTGAAGGAAAGCCAGGGGAAAGTGCTGCAGCTTTGCCATAGCTGCGGCAGGGTGAAGATTGATAAGACCAGGATTACGGAGGAGGGAATCCAGGTAGAGGGAATTGTGATCCTAAGGCTTCTTTATATTATTGGTAATGATGAGATGCCCTTTTATTCTATGGAAGCTATGCTGCCCTTTACCCATGTGATCGATGCAAAGGGTGTGGGTCCGGACTGCAGGTATTTTCTGCATTCGGAGCTGGAGCAGCTTTCTGTGACTATGGCTGACGGAGATGAGATCGAGGTAAAGGCTTCTGTAGGGCTGAATGTGCTGGTATTCAGGCAGTGGGAGGAAATGATCATTGATCATGTGGAGGAGAAACCTCTGGATATGAAGAAGATCCAGGATATGCCAGGTGTTACTGTTTATATGGTTAAGCCGGGAGATACGCTGTGGGATATTGCCAGATCCTTTTATACCACAGTGGAGGAAATCTGCACGATGAACAGTCTGCAGGAGGCGGAGATCAGCCCCGGCCAGTCTCTGCTTCTGGTAAAACAGGTACAGAGCTAAAAGGCTGCCGCAGGTTCTGTTATTGAAAAAAATCCCACAAAAAAACAGAGTTTCCTGTATTGAAATCCTGCTGAAAATGATTTAAAATAAAACTCAAGAATGCTTTGTATACAAAGTACAAAAGCCCGGCTCCCATGTCGGGTATTTGCTGAAGAATAAAAAACAAAGGAATAAACGGAGGGTTATATGCGTTTACGTGCACTGGCGAAGATTAATTTGGGACTGGATATTCTGGGAAAAAGAGAGGATGGATATCATGAGGTGCGGATGATCATGCAGACCATTCAGATGTATGATGTGCTGGAGATAAAGAAAAAGAAAGCCCCCGGGATTTCTCTGTCTGTGAATTATCCATATATTCCCTGTGACGAGAGAAATCTGGTGTACAAAGCAGCGAAGCTTCTGATGGATGAATTTCAGGTAAAGGGTGGAGTTACCATCAGACTTGAAAAGTTTATTCCTGTAGCTGCAGGAATGGCAGGAGGAAGCTCTGATGCGGCAGCAACACTGGTGGGGATCAATCGTCTGTTTAAGCTTGGACTGAGCGAGAGAGAACTGATGGACCGGGCAGTAAAGATTGGGGCAGATGTTCCTTATTGTATTATGAGAGGTACGGCTCTGGCAGAGGGGATCGGTGAGAAGCTTACCGGAATCACTCAGGTACCGGAGTGCTTTGTGCTGATCGGTAAGCCGGGGATCAATGTATCTACCAGGGCAGCCTATGAGAGCCTGAATCTGTCTGGGATTCAGAATCATCCGGATATTGACGGAATGATTCAGGATATTCAGAATGGTGATCTGCAGGGAATGACTGCCAAAATGGGAAATGTATTTGAACCGGGAATTATTGGTCAGTATCCTGTGATTCAGGAGATTAAGGATCTGATGGAGAGCCATGGGGCATTGAAGGCTATGATGAGTGGAAGCGGCCCTACAGTGTTTGGCATTTTTGACAGTCAGGAGAAAATGGATGCTGCTGCGAAAATCCTGAGAGAGAGTAATCTGGCCAAAACAGTATTTGGAACCAGAGTCTTTAACAGGATTTGATATTGAAATATACAGAAGGAGCGGAGGAATATACAGATGACAAGTGAGTTTTCCGTAAATATGAATGAATATCTGCCACTGCGGGATGTGGTTTTTAATACTTTGCGTCAGGCAATACTGAAGGGGGAATTGAAACCGGGGGAGAGACTGATGGAGATTGCACTGGCAGAAAGGCTGGGAGTCAGCAGAACTCCTATTCGTGAGGCAATGCGCAAGCTGGAACAGGAGGGACTGGTGGTGATGATCCCGCGCAGGGGAGCCCAGGTTGCCAATATTACAGAGAAGGATCTGAATGATGTTCTTGAGGTTCGTATTGCTCTTGAAAATGTTGCCATTGAAAAGGCCTGTGACCGTATGACTGAGGAGGAGATGAGCAAACTGTGGCTTGCAGCCAAGGAGTTTGAGCATACCATTGCAGAGGGAAATCTGGTAAAGCTGGCAGAGGCTGATGTGGCCTTTCATGAGATTATTTATCGGGCATCAGATAACAAGCGTCTGATTCAGGTGCTGAACAACATGCGTGAGCAGATCTACCGTTACAGGGTGGAATATCTGAAAGAGGGAGAAACCAGAGATGTGTTGGTGAAGGAGCATGAGGAGCTGACCAGGGCTATCCGGGAGCGCAATGTGGAGCGCGCAAAGGAGCTGTCATTTCAGCATATTGAGAATCAGAGAATGGCGATCATGCGATCCATTGAGGCAGAGAATGCGGAAAAGGAGAAGCGGGAGAGAGAGAAGAGCAGAAATCATAAATAAAATTTCAAATTTCGGAGATTCTAAGAGAGGTGAAAGACCTCTCTTTTTTGTGGAAAAAATAGGATGTGGAAAGTCATCCGAAGGAAAAGGACAGAGAGGGAAGTGAGTAAAAGGATAAAATCATGAGGAAATCAGGAGGGAAAGCATTGGAGCAGGAGAAAAAAAGACAGCCGGAGCAGGAAGGGGACAACGCACAGGACAGAAAAATCAGCTCCAGTCTGCGGGAAAATGAGAAGTATCTGAGAAAACGGCTGGAAAACTGCAGTGATATTCTGATCCGTCCCATGCGGTTGGGAGAGCAGCGAAAGGTAGATTGTCTGATGGTATATATTGAGGTTGCTGTTTCCAATATGATGCTGGATGATTCTGCCATTGGAAAAATGATCAATCATTTCTGGACCGTTTCTCCGGAACAGATCCGGGAGTTCGTTCAGTACAACAGTCTGGGAATTGCAGATGTAAAGAAGTTATCCGGAATGGAAGAGGCGCTAAGCGCCATACTTACAGGAAATGCAGTTTTCTTTATGGATGGTTATGACAGGGCCATGAAAATATCAAGCAAAGGATACCCGGCTATGGGAGTATCGGAAGCTGATAAAGAAAAGGTACTCAGAGGCTCCAGAGAAGGATTTTCCGACAGTGTGAAAAGTAATTCTGCGCTGGTGAGGAAGCGTCTGCGGGATACCAGGCTGAAGGTGGAGGAATATAATGTAGGTGTCCGGTCCCACACTCTGATACAGATTCTTTATATGGAGGATCTGGTCCATGAGGAGCTTCTGGAGGAGGTAAAGGAACGGTTGGGAGAGTTTGAGATTGACGGGATCCTGGACAGTGGGATGCTGGAGCAGCTGACTGAGGATGCATGGTATTCGCCTTTTCCCCAGTATCAGACTACAGAACGGCCGGACCGGGCTGTGCAGGAAATTCTGAACGGAAAGGTTGTGCTTCTGTGTGATAACTCTCCGGAAGCACTGGTGTTGCCTGGGAATTTCGGCAGCTTTATGGAGAGCAGCGAGGACTGGTATCACAGGTTTGAGATGGCTTCCTTTCTGCGGATGCTACGGTATCTGGCAGTGCTGGCAGCTACCCTTCTGCCGGGACTTTATCTGGCAGTGATACGCTTTCATACCCAGATTCTGCCTGGGAATCTGATCCTTTCCTTTGCAGAGGCCAGGGAGGGAGTTCCTTTTTCCAGTGTGACAGAGCTGATTTTTCTGGAACTGTCCTTTGAATTGCTGCGGGAAGCGGGGGTGAGGGTGCCGGGTGCCCTGGGAAATGCCATCGGAATTGTGGGAGGCCTGGTAATCGGTCAGGCGGCTGTGGAGGCAAACCTGGTCAGCCCTATTGTAGTGATGATTGTGGCGCTTACAGCACTGGGATCTCTTGCAGTTCCCAATGAAGAGTTTGCGGCAGCATTTCGGCTTCTGAAATATGTTTTTCTTGTTATGGGAGGCGGCCTGGGGATTTATGGTATTGTTCTGGGAATATATCTTACAGCAGGACATCTGGCAGGGCTTGTCAGCTTTGGAATTCCTTATCTGATGCCCTTTGTGAAAAAAACTTCCGGAACCAATTCCGGGGAGGGAATCTGGCGGCTGCCTATCCGCAGAAGAATCTTTCGGCCGGGCTATGCCAGAGAAGACCAGAGCCTGCGGTTGAAAAGAAAGGAGCAGTCATGAGATTTGCAGAAAATAACAGAATTTCCCACAGACAGCTTTACAGGCAGATGATCCTGGAGTTTCTGGCGCCCTTTATTCTGTGTATGTACGGAGCCAGGAAGCTGAATGGGATCAATGCATTGATTGGCATGGCAATGGCCTTGATCCCTCTGGGTTTTTATGTGATCGTTCTTATCCGTATGGCACCGGTGTTTGAGAATCTGAAGAAAAGCGGCGGAGTTCTTGTGGGGCAGCTGACAGGATTATTTTTCATGGTGTTTATTCTTATGGCAGGCGGCTATATCCTGGCTGTTCTGGGACAGCTGGTGCCGGTAAGCCTGATTACAGGAATGTCTGAGGAATGGATTACTTTCTGGGCAGTTCTGGTGTGCATGACCGGAATCAGGGGAGGAATGCCCGGCAGAGGAAGAATGGCACAGATATCCGGAGGGGTGCTGCTGGGAGGCATGATTTTGATGATGGTTCTATGTATTCCTCAGGGAAAGATAGAATATCTGCAGGATATGGCTGCTGCATGGAAGTTTTCGGGTCAGGAGATTTTGGATGGCTTTTACGGAACCATATGTGCGTTTTCTGCTGTAGGGCTTCTTCCCTTTCTCCTGGGAAATGTAGAGAAATATGCAAGTGCCGGGAAAACAGTGCTGGCGGGGATTCTCACATTGGGTGGAATCCTTATGGGAATGGCTGTGCTCCTTCCTGCTGTGCTGGGATATGGCAGGGTTGTTCAGGAGAGATATCCGGTGCTGCCGTTGCTGGACGGAGCAGACCTGCCGGGAAATGTGCTGGCCAGATTTGATGTACTGTGGATGGGTTTTCTGCTGTACAGTCTTTTGTTTGCCCTGGGAAGCCTTCTACATTATAGCAGGCAGATCGCGGAAGGAGTAGGACTGGGACGGGGAAAAATGTGGACTGCAGTCGCAGCAGTTCTGATCTGGTGCATTGCCCGGACAGGAAAGTGGATTCTGGAGTCTTTTGGCTGGTACCTTGGCTATATTTTTGTTCCCGGTCTTTTGATCTGTCAGATATTTCTTTTTCTGAGGTCAAAAAAACGCCACAGAAAAAAAGGGGTGATAATTTCCGGAGTACTTATCTGCAGCATAATGCTGGGCGGCTGTGCAGGGGCTGTAGAGCCGGAGAAAAGAATGTATGCCCTGGCTCTGGGGGTGGATGCCTCTGAGAATGGACTTCTGGTTTCCTATGGAATGCCTGATCTGCCTGAAAGTACAGGACAGGGAAAAGAGGAGGAAAATGGAAGCACCAGGGTGTTGGCGATCAGAGGAGAGAATTTTACACAGATAGAGGAAGCTTATGATCGTTCTCAGGAAAAATTCCGGGATTTGGGGCACCTTCAGGTGTTGGTGCTGGGGAAGCCGCTTCTGGAGGATGGACGATGGGAGCTGGTGCTGGACTATCTGAAGCAGGAAGCCTTTGTGGGAGAGGATCTGTATGTATTTCAGGCAGAAAATGCCGGCCAGGTGCTGAACTGGCAGGGGCAGGATAATTCTTCTCTGGGAGAATATGTTACAGGGCTGATCGAAAACCGGATGTCCGGGCGCAGGGTGCATACGGTAACCTTGCGGCAGGTGTTTTATGAGAAATATAAAAGCCATACCATGCCAAAGCTGCCGGAAATTACAGTGACGGATTCCAGTCTGGAAATTTCTGTATAAAGTTTTTGGAACTGGAAATGCTTTCTGTAAGGAGGATATGGTTTATGGAGAAAAAAAGGCAAAGAAGACTGGTATTGTCTTTGGCAGCAGGACTTGTGGGGACTTTTCTGGTAAATGCAGTACCGGAGAGAACAGAATATACAGAAAATATTTACAGGGAGCAGGCACAGATCACTGCCTGGTGGGGATCTTTATATCCGAAATTCTGCTTTGCGGAAAAACCTGACAATACAAAAGAAAAAGTAAAGATTTCCTTCTGGCTTGCACAGGTTCTCGATTGGTGTTAGAATAGGAAAATAACCCAAAGAGATGGAGATTGAGCAATGAAAACAGACAGAGAGGCACCGGTAGGCGTTTTTGATTCCGGTGTGGGAGGACTGACAGTAGCGCGGGAGATCATGCGTAACCTTCCTTCAGAGAAAATAGTATATTTTGGCGATACAGCGCGGGTGCCCTATGGGAATAAATCCCGGGAGACGGTCATCCGGTATTCGCACCAGATCTGCCGCTTTCTTCAGGAACAGCAGGTGAAGGCCATCGTGGTTGCCTGCAATACAGCCAGTGCGTTTGCTCTGGATGCTATACGGGACGACTTTGACATTCCCATTATCGGGGTGATCGAAGCCGGTGCCAAGGTGGCTGCTGCCCGCACCAGAAATAAGCGTGTGGGGATCATTGGTACTGTGGGTACTGTGGGCAGCGGCATCCATGCAGAATATCTCAGGAAGCTGGACCCGGAGATCACGGTATTTGGCAAGGCCTGTCCGCTTTTTGTTCCTCTTGTGGAGGAAGGATGGCTGCATGATCCGGTGACTACAGAGGTGGCGGTCAGATACTTAAGGGAGCTACAGGATAAAAAAGTGGATACACTGATTCTGGGATGTACACATTATCCCCTGCTTCGTTCCACAATCCGGGAAATTATGGGAGAGGATGTGTGTCTGGTGAATCCGGCTTATGAGACAGCTCTGGAGCTGGGCAGACTGTTGACAGAAAAGGGACTTTCCAGTACAGGGGCACAGCAGAAGGAGTTCCCTTATCGCTTTTTTGTCAGTGATCTGGCAGATGAGTTTAAGGAATTTGCCAATTCGATTCTTCCTTATGATGTGGAAATGACCAAGAAAATTGATATTGAGAAGTATTAAGGCGCTGTAAGGGCAGCCTGTCAGGAGCAGAGAAAGATGGATAAAGAAGTATTGATTCATGTAAAAGGTTTACATATGATTGATTCTCAGGGAGAAGAGGAGCCGGTGGAGATCATTGTACCGGGAGAGTACTATTTCCGCAACGGAAGCCACTATCTCCGTTATGAGGAAATTGTGGAGGATTCCCGCAAGCCTATCATTAATTACATAAAAATGTCTCCTAAGGGCATGGAAGTCCGCAAAAAGGGAGTAGTCAATGTACATATGGTTTTTGAGCAGGGAAAGAAGAATATGACCTATTATTCTACTCCCTACGGAACCATTGAGATGGGGATCGCGGCCACCAATCTTTTCCTGGAGGAAAAGGACGGAGGCCTGAACATGAAGGTGGACTATGCACTGGATATGAACCAGGAGCATGTTGCAGACTGCTGTCTGGCTATCCAGGCACAGCCAAAGGACTGTAAGAAATTTACTTTATAACAGGTATGTATGCCTGTACAGGCGAAAAAATAAGAAAGACTGCTGTGACAACAGCAGCCTTTTTTATTTTTGAGTTGATTATTTGTTCTTTTTGAAACGGCCGAAGAACCCTTTCTTTTTCGGAGCCGGAGCTTCCAGAGAACCACGGAGTCCCTTTACTCCTACGATATAAAGACCACTTACCTCTGCTTTGATCTCCTTTTTCACAGGGATAAGGTCGAAAACCTTCTCATCTGCAATCAGAATGGAAATCTTGGGGCCAACCTTTGCCTTGACGATTGGCAGCTTGGAACGGCGCATCAGCTTAGGGGTCTGGTCAATAACCATCTGAGGAAGGCCGGATTCCTTCAGTGGCATCCTCTTTTTATCGATAACCAGCATGGAAATAGTTTGTTTGCTTGCTTCGATCTGAGCCTGCTGCTCTTCCTGTTTCTTCTGTGCTTTTTTGCCAAAGAAATATAAACCGATCAGTACACCGATCAGGATAACAAGAATGACCAGAAGGACAATTGTTACTGTGCTCATTTGCATCCTCCTAATTAATGTAGTGTAAACATCATTGTTTTATTTTACCATTAAATTGTTGAAAACGCAAGTTACTGTTCGTGCAGGTTTTCGGAAATTAAGTGGAAATTTATTTGTTTTCGGGGTATAATTAATTATGTATAACCTGTTTCCGGAGGCAAAGCGAAAAGGAACAGGATGTTGTCTTTACTTATATGGATAAAGGAGAAAATTATGAGCGAAATGAAGCCTGATTCTGTTGAAACAGAGGAGAGACTTATGGAAAAAGAACAGGATGTACCTGTGGAAGATAATGATAAAGCTTATGAAGACGATGATAAAGCCTATGAAGAGCGGAAAGCTGCCAGACAGGAGCGCCGCAGACGCCAGAAGCGAAAAAGGAGAAACCGTCGTATTGCAGGCGGGATCCTTGTTGCTGCAGTGGCAGCCATAGGTGTTGGCGTGGGATTTTACGGAGATGAGCTTCAGACTTTTTTTAAGGAACAGCAGGTGAAAATTTCCCAACTGACAGCAAGCAATAAAAAAGAAGAGAAAAAAGAGACTGCAGAGAATACGAAGAAAGCAGAAGAGGCGGAAAAAGAAGAAACAAAGGAGACAGAGCAGACTTCTGCAAAGGTGGAGGAGACTCCTGCCCCTGAGGACAATCAGGAAACAATGACCAAGGAAGAGAAAAAGATATACAAAAGAGCCAAGCTTTACAGTCAGCAGTATAATTATGACAAGGCAATCAAGGTTCTGAAGGAAAGCTCTTATTATGAGACCAACAGCAGATTTCAGCATGCAGTGGAGGTATATCAGAAGAAAAAGGATTCCTGTGTATCCTGGCCTGTTGATCAGGTGACACATGTGTTTTATCACACCCTGATCGCAGATACCTCTAAGGCCTTTGACGGAGATTACAAGGCTGCAGATTACGATCAGGTAATGACCACCATAGATGAATTTAATAAGATCACTCAGAGCATGTATGATAAGGGCTATGTAATGGTAAATATTTATGATCTGGCCAAGGTAGATGAGAATGGTAATATGAGCGCAGGAGAGATTCTTCTGCCCCCCGGTAAAGTGCCGTTTGTCCTTTCGCAGGATGATGTGTGCTATTATCATTATATGGACGGTGACGGATTTGCCACCAAACTGGTGGTGGATGAGGATGGTAAGATCCGCAATGAATATGTAAATGATGATGGAAGTGTATCTGTGGGAGATTATGATATGGTTCCGCTGATCGACCGTTTTGTAGAGGAGCATCCGGATTTTTCCTATCGGGGAGCTAAGGGAATTGTGGCATTGACCGGCTATAACGGAATCCTGGGATATCGTACAGATATCAGCTATGAGACACGGCCCGATGATCTGGACCAGAATAAGGTAGACTGGCTGAACAGTCATCCGGATTTTAACCTGGATACTGAGAGAGAAGAAGCCAAAAAGGTTGCCCAGGCTATGAAGGAGGACGGATGGGTCTTTGCCAGCCACACTTGGGGACATCTGAATGTAAGTCAGATCAGTCTGGAGAGGCTTCAGGCAGATACCCAGAAATTTAAGGAAAATGTGGATCCTCTGATCGGAGGAACAGATATCATTATCTTTGCTTTTGGCGCAGACCTTACAGGAGTGGAGGACTATTCCGGAGATAAATTTGAGTATCTGAAGAGCCAGGGCTATAATTATTATTGCAATGTGGACTCCAGTAAATATTACGTGCAGCTCCGTGACAGATATTTCCGCATGGGAAGAAGAAATCTGGATGGATACCGAATGTATTATAATCCGGATCTGTTGACGGATCTGTTTGATGCCAGCGCAGTATTTGATCCTGCCAGACCGGTACCGGTGCCGCCAATGGGGTAGAATTAACGGAGTATAGCGATAGAAGGGAGAGAATATGAAGAAAAGAATATATCTTGCCATGCTTGCTGCATGCCTGGCGCTGACAATGACAGGCTGTGGAGAAAGCGGGAAAACAGGGACGGATACGGCAGAAACACAGGAGAACACAGATGGAAAAACTGCGGAGGCAGGGGTTTCCAGGCTGGTTTCTGTTGATAATGTAGATAAATATATCACTTTGGGAGAGTATAAGGGGCTGATCCTGGATAATACAGTGGAGGTCATCACAGATGATGATGTGCAGGCCAGAATCGACCAGGAGCTTCAGGATAAAGCAGAGGCAGTTTCTGACGGAGCCCAGGAGGGTGATCTGGTTACAGTGAATTATGTGGGAACTATTGACGGAGAGACTTTTGACGGAGGAACTGCCAATAATTATGATTTTATCATAGGAAACGGCGGGATGTTCCAGGAGTTTGAGCAGGGTGTGATTGGCATGAAGAAGGGGGAGACAAAGGAAATTTCTATTGATTTCCCTTCAGATTACAGTGATAGTACACTGGCAGGAAAAAAGGCAGACTATAAGGTGACTGTCCAGAATGTCCGCCGTGCTCCTGAGCTTACAGATGAATGGGTAACAAAAAATACAGATTATACCACAGTAGAAGAATACAGGGAGGGAACTTATAAGACTCTGGAAAAGGAAGCCAGGGAATCTGCAGGTGAAGTGTTGAAAAACACTGCATGGAATACAGTTCTGGAGAACACAGAGGTAAAGGAATATCCTGAGGTAGATGTGGAGAATGCGATCTCTGAATTCCACAAGAGTATGGAGGTTTATGCGAAACAGGCAGATATGACGCTGGAGGAGTTTGTGGAAAGCCAGGGAATCTCCCAGGATGCTTTTGATGAGCAGAGCCGCCAGTATGCAGAGGGCAAGGTAAAGCAGAATCTGATCGTTCAGGGCATTATGGATGCAGAGGGACTTTCCCTGGATGATAAGGAAAGCCTTAAGGTGCAGGAGGAGCTTGTAAAACAGATGGGAGCCGCTAATCTTGCAGAACTGGTAGATACCTACGGGCAGAGCTATGTGGATGAGTCTGTGGGACTGCTGCGGGTGGAAGACTTTATTGTGAAGAATGCAAGGGTAAGTGAAAAGTCAGCAAACGGAGATACAGTAGCAGATAATGCAGAGGGTGCTGCGGAGCAGGCAGAGGACTCTGCATCAGGAGACAGCCAGACAGAAGAGTCAGAAGTAGATCAGAATCTGGAAGATGAGCTTGGTACAGAGGCGGAATAGTGATTGTATTTATCGGGCAAATGAGTTATGATAGAGTAATGAGAGATACTTGACATGAATATTAAACAAAAAGTGGGGAAAGGTAACAATGGATAAGCGTGTTTTGCGTGAAAGAATGCGCAGAAAAAAACGTCAGATGATGATCAGGCGATATACAAGATTAGGCCTTTATGTCGTGGGACTGATTCTGGCAATTGTATTTGTGGTCAGAGGGATCATAATTCCTGTCGCACATCGTGTAACCGGAGGCGGTAATACAGGGAAAACTGTAGAGGCTCAGGCGCAGACTGAGCAGACTACTGATCCAAATGCAGCAGTGAGACAGCCGCTGAAGGGAAAATCAGATACAGATAAAATAGGCACCATGACTGTTGGATGGCATGAGGATTCCAATGGGAAATGGTATCAGAACGCAGATGGTACATATTATGCCGGGGGCTTCCAGGAGATTGACGGACAGACATATGCCTTCGATTCCAATGGATATTTACAGACCGGCTGGGTAACCAAGGGAGTGAATGATTATTTTTTCAAGGATGACGGCACCTACGATCCGTCTCAGAAGCGCCCCATGCTGGCACTGACCTTTGATGACGGACCCGGACAATATACAGAGGAGCTTCTGGATTGCCTGGAGGAGAACAATGCACATGCTACATTCTTTATGCTTGGTAAGAATGTCAGTGCATATCCGGAGGCACCAAAACGTATGCTTGAACTTGGCTGTGAGATTGGAAATCATTCCTGGGATCATACACAGCTGACAACAATTGATCTTGATGCAGTTGCAAAGCAGTTTTCTGATACAGATGATGCGTTGATTCAGGCATGCGGACAGGCTGCGAGTGTGGCACGTGCGCCTTACGGAGACGGAAATTCAGATATTTATAATACTGTAAATAAGCCGTTCTTTATGTGGTCTCTGGATACAGAGGACTGGAAGCTTATGGATGCAGATGCAGATTACAGTGCGGTAATGAATGGAGATCTGACAGATGGAAGTATCATCCTGATGCATGATATTCATGAGCCGTCTGTAAAGGCAGCTTTGAGGCTGATACCAGATCTTATTGCAAAGGGATATAAACTTGTAACTGTAAGTGAGATGGCAGAAGCCAAGAATGTAACCTTGCAGAATGCATGTTATGTGGATTTCTGGCAGAGTACTCTGGACAGCGGACAGGTTCCGGGATATCAGGGAGGTTCTGATGCAGCAGCTTCTGCAGACGGAACAGATGGTACATCTGATGCAAGTACAGACTCTTCTGACGGAAGTGAGGATTATTCTGATGGAAGTACAGATTCTGGAGATGGAAGCACAGATGACAGCAGCTATGATGACGGCAGCTATGATGATGGTAGCTATGACGACGGAAGCTATGATGATTCCGGAGATTACAGTGATGATAATGTAGATTATGGGGACGGATACGAATAAAACATGAATTTCAGAGATCTGTCCGGATAAAAGAAAGAAGAGCAGTTCCTGTAAAACTGTGATATATACTCAGAATTGCAGATATATCGCAGAGGGAACGGCTCTTTTTTGATATCTGCAAATTGCTCCGCTGATTTATTTTGACCTTTTGACTCTGATATCATGAAATGAAAAGGTTATAGTTAATGAATTTTACAAAAAACACATAAAATCATCAGAAAAATTGTTGAATATACACAGAAATATGATTGACGTAGAGGATGGTCATTGGTATAATAAAAACTATAGAATGACTAAAGGTCAGTTCGCTAAGGGAGGACTCCAGATGGGTGAAAATATGAAATTTACAGATTTAGATCAGTATTTATTTGGTCAGGGGACCAACTATGAAGTATATAAAAAATTAGGAGCACATCCTGGTACCCGTCGTGGCAAAAAGGGTGTATATTTTGCTGTTTGGGCACCTAATGCACAGGCAGTGTCAGTGATCGGAGACTTTAATGGATGGGATGAGACTGCCAATCCTATGAAGAAGGTGGGTCCCATCGGGGTTTATGAGATTTTTGTAAGGGAAGCAAAGATCGGACAGCTGTATAAGTTTTTTATTACAGGAGCTCACGGGGAGAAGCTTTACAAAGCAGATCCCTATGCTAATGAGGCTGAGAAGCGCCCCGGAACTGCATCCAGGATCACAGATATTACAGATTATAAATGGAAAGATGCCACATGGATCAGAAACAGAGAAAAGTATGATTATAAAACACAGCCTATGGCAATTTATGAAGTACACCCCGGTTCCTGGATGAAGCATGGATGGACAGAAGAGAATGAGGAAGGCTTTTATAATTATCGTGAATTAGCCCCTGTTCTTACTGACTATGTGAAGAAGATGGGATATACCCATGTAGAGCTGATGGGAATTGCAGAGCATCCCTTTGACGGATCCTGGGGATATCAAGTGACCGGATATTATGCTCCTACTTCCCGTTATGGAACACCTCAGGATTTCAAATATATGATTGATTATTTTCATCGCAATAAGATCGGAGTTATCCTTGACTGGGTGCCGGCACATTTTCCAAAGGATGCCCATGGTCTGGCTAACTTTGACGGAACTGCAGTGTACGAGCATGAGGATCCCAGACAGGGAGAGCATCCGGAATGGGGGACAAAGATATATAATTACGGCCGCCCGGAGGTAAAGAACTTCCTGATTGCCAATGCTCTCTACTGGGTGGAGGAATGCCATGTAGACGGACTGCGAGTAGATGCGGTGGCATCTATGCTGTATCTTGATTACGGCAAAAAGGATGGCGAATGGGTTGCAAATAAGTACGGCGGAAATAAAAATCTGGAAGCCATTGATTTCTTTAAGCATCTGAACACAGTAGTGCAGGGAAGAAACCATGGAACTGTTATGATCGCAGAGGAATCTACTGCCTGGCCCAAGGTTACAGGAGCTGTGGAGGAAGAGGGACTGGGCTTCAGCCTGAAGTGGAATATGGGCTGGATGAATGACTTCCTGGAATATATGAAGCTGGATCCTTATTTCCGTAAATATAACCATAATAAGATGACATTCTCCATGACTTACGCATATAGTGAGAAGTATGTGCTGGTACTTTCCCATGATGAGGTGGTTCATCTGAAATGCTCTATGCTGGAAAAGATGCCCGGAAGCCCGGAGGATAAAGTGAAAAATCTGAAGGCTGCATATTCCTTTATGACCTGTCATCCGGGTAAGAAGCTTCTGTTTATGGGACAGGATTTCGGACAGCTCAGAGAGTGGAGCGAGGAGAGAGAAATTGACTGGTTCCTGCTGCAGGAAGAACCGCACAGAAAGCTGCAGGAATATTATGCAGATCTTCTTACGATTTATAAGAAATATCCTGCTCTTTATGCTATGGATAATGATCCATCCGGCTTTGAGTGGATCAATGCCGATGACGGGGACAGAAGTATCTTCAGTTTTGTGAGAAAGTCACCTACCGGAAGAAATAATATTTTGTATGTGGTTAATTTCACTCCTGTGGACCGTCCGGACTACAGAGTAGGTGTACCAAAGAAAAAACAATATAAGCAGATCATGGATGAAAATGGTCTGTTGACAGAGCCAAAGACCTTTAAGGCTGAGAAACAGGAGTGCGATAACAGACCGTTTTCCTTTGCATATCCGCTTCCTGCTTACGGAGTTGCAGTATTTACCT
Organism: Blautia sp. HCP3S3_C4; assembly: GCF_052064095.1. Classification (NCBI taxonomy): domain Bacteria; kingdom Bacillati; phylum Bacillota; class Clostridia; order Lachnospirales; family Lachnospiraceae; genus Blautia; species Blautia sp. HCP3S3_C4. The sequence goes on along the minus strand of NZ_JBQHWF010000014.1, from coordinate 16,303 downwards.
ATTAAACATGGTAAAGCGTTAAAAATTCGTGCAAAATAAATAATTGCTTTTTCTTTCTGAGTGCGATATAATGAGCGCGAACAAGAAGAGTTGATTAAGTTTGTACATGTTGAAAGGAGAAAAACATGAAGGTATCTAATATTAAAGACATTGATAAATTTTTTGAAGTAGTAGACAGCTGTGATGGTAAGGTGGAATTAGTAACAGGCGAAGGCGACAGACTGAACCTGAAATCTAAGTTATCCCAGTATGTATCTCTGGCAAACATTTTCTCAGGCGGAGAGATTCCGGAGCTTGAGATCGTTGCATATGAGAAAGAGGACATTGATAAATTAATGAGCTTCATGATCAACGGCTGATCATAGAATATACTAAGGGGCATGATATCATGCCCCTTTCTTTAACCGAATAAACTACGGAGCAGATATTCGGTTATGAGCAAGTAGCGAAGCGGATTGCGAATATCCGCTTGACAGGACAAAGTGTGTAAAAAAGCTTTGGAACTGTAACTGACAGTATACGTATACGGCTGGAAACCAGGGGGCGGACTGCTTCCTGGTCAAAGTGCGTTAAGGTACAATAAACAGTAATCAGAAAGAAAAGGAGAAAAATGAATCATGGCTACAAAAATTGATATTATTTCCGGTTTCCTTGGAGCCGGCAAAACTACATTGATCAAAAAACTTCTGAAAGAAGCATTTGCAGATGAGCAGGTGGTACTGATTGAAAATGAATTTGGCGAGATCGGTATTGACGGAGGTTTCCTGAAAGAGGCGGGAATCCAGATCCGTGAAATGAATTCCGGATGTATCTGCTGCTCCCTGGTTGGTGATTTCGGAACTTCTCTGAAGGAGGTTGTTGAGAAATATCATCCGGACAGAATTCTGATCGAGCCATCCGGTGTAGGCAAATTATCAGATGTGATCAAAGCAGTACAGGGTGTCCAGGGAGATGTGGATATTGTACTGAACAGCTATACCACTGTGGTAGATGCAAAGAAATGCAAGATGTATATGAGAAACTTTGGCGAGTTCTTTAATAATCAGGTGGAATATGCGGGAGCGGTTATTATGAGCCGTACGGATATTGTAGATGAGAAAAAAGCGCAGCAGGCAATGGAGCTTCTTCGTGAGATCAATGGAAAGGCTGCCATCATTACCACTCCTATTGAAAAACTGGATGGTAAGAAGATCCTGGAGGTTATGGAGAAACCGGTATCTCTGGCAGATGAGATGATGGAGGAAGAGGTTTGCCCGGAATGTGGACATGTGCATGAGCATCATCATCACGATCACGACCATGAATGTGGCTGTGGCCATGACCATGAGGAGCATGAGCACCATCATCACGACCACGAATGCGGCTGTGGCCATGACCATGAGGAGCATGAACACCATCATCATGATCACGACCATGAGTGTGGCTGTGGCCATGACCATGAGGAGCATGAACACCATCATCACGATCACGACCATGAATGCGGCTGCGGCCATGATCATCACCATCATCATGCAGATGAGGTCTTTACAAGCTGGGGACGTGAGACTATCCGTAAATACAGCCAGAATGAATTAAAAGAAATGCTGGATGCGTTGTCTGCATCTGAAGAGTATGGTATTATCCTCCGTGCCAAAGGAATGCTTCCTGCTGAGGACGGAACCTGGATCTATTTTGATATGGTTCCTGAGGAAACAGAAATCCGTGAGGGTGCACCGGAATATACAGGACGTCTCTGTGTGATCGGTTCTAAATTAAAAGAGGATAAGCTGGCAGAATTATTTAAACTTGCTTAGTGATGTTGTAAAAATAAAAGGTTAAAGGAAATAATATTATGGAAGATATCAAGGTTCCCATTTATCTCATTACCGGTTTCCTGGAAAGCGGAAAGACCACTTTCCTGGATTTTACATTGCAGCAGGAGTATTTTTCCATTGATGGAAAAACTCTGTTGATCCTCTGTGAAGAGGGAGAAGAGGAATATGACAAAGAAAAACTGAAGCTTGCAAACACAGTAGTTGAGGTGATCGAGGAAGAGGATGACCTTACACCTCAGCGTCTGGCTGCTATGGATATTATCCATCAGCCGGACCGTGTGGTTATAGAATACAATGGAATGTGGCTTGTGAGCAAATTTGAACAGATGGAACTGCCGGAAGGCTGGGGGATTGAACAGGAGATCACCTGTGTAGATGCCACTACCTACCAGGTGTACATGGCAAATATGAAATCTCTGTTTATGGATATGGTCAGAAATACAGACATGGTTATTTTTAACCGCTGTAAAGAGGGAGATCCTCTGCCTGCATACAGAAGGGGAATCAAGGTTGCCAATCAGAGTGCAGAGGTTATTTTTGAGGATGAAGAAGGGGAAATGGAGGATATTTTCCAGGATGAGCTGCCCTTTGACATCAATGCACCTATTGTGGAGATTCCCCCTGAGGATTATGGAATCTGGTTTGTAGATGCCATGGATAATCCAGATACCTATGTGGGAAAAATCGTACGTTTTAAGGGACGTGTGATGAAGCCACGTGGAATGGGAAGCAAATTTTTTGTTCCCGGACGTGTAGCTATGACCTGCTGTGCGGATGATACCACATTCCTGGGATATATCTGCAGAAGTGATTATGCTCCTCATATCAAGGAAGGAAGCTGGGTGGAGGTAACTGCGAAGGTTGCTTTTGAAAATCGTACAGAATATCAGGGAGAGGGCATTGTTCTTTATGCGTCAGATGTAAAGGAATGTGAACCTTTAAAAGAAGAAATGGTATATTTTAACTAGGGAGAAAATATGTACTTAGTAGTTGGTTTGGGAAACCCGGGGCGGCAGTATGAGGCTACCCGCCATAATATGGGTTTTGATACAGTAGATTATCTGGTGGAGGAATATAAGGTTCCCCAGGGTGGCGTGAAATTCAATGCCATGTATGGAAAGACTGTGATCGGCGGTGAGAAGGTGATCCTTATGAAGCCGTTGTCCTTTATGAATTTAAGTGGTGGTCCGGTCAGGGATATGGTGAATTATTTCAAGATCGACCCTGAGACAGAGCTGATCGTAATCTATGACGATATTGACCTGGATCCCGGACAGCTCAGGATCCGCAAGCAGGGAAGTGCAGGCGGGCATAACGGGATCAAGGATATTATCCGTCAGCTTGGCACAGAGAAATTCCTGCGGATCAAGGTGGGAGTAGGTGCCAAGCCCAAGGGCTGGGATCTGGCAGATTATGTTCTGGGAAGGTTTTCCACAGAAGACAGAAAAATTGTGGATGAAGCCATTGCAAAAGCAGGGAAGGCTGTGGATATCATGATTTCCCAGGGACCGGATGCTGCCATGAATGAATTCAATAAAAAGGCAAAAGCAGTTGTGTAAAAGTAACCTGAAAAATTTATGACTGTTTCGGGAGATTAGGCATGAAAGCTTTTTTGACACCTCTGCAGGGGCTTGCAGAGTTTGAACAAATTTGTGAAAAAGGCAAAAAAAATAAAGGAGTCCTTCAGGTTTCCGGGTGTCTGGAATCCCAGAAGGCTCATTTAATATATGGCCTTTGTCAACTGGCGCCATTTCGTCTGATCCTGGCAGAGGATGAGCGGCGTGCCAGGGAAATTTATGAAGATTATCGGTTTTACGATAAAAAGATATATTTATATCCTGCCAGGGATCTGCTTTTCTTTCAGGCAGATATTCACGGGAATCTGCTGATCCGCCAGAGAATGCAGGTGGTCCGTGCGCTTATGGAGGAAAAGGAACTGGCTGTTGTTACCAGTATTGATGGCTGCATGGATTTTCTGGAATCTCTGGAGCAGATAAGGGAACAGCTTCTGCATTTTACCAGCGACAGCACGGTGAATATAGATGCTCTGAAAGCCAGGCTGGTATGGCTGGGCTATGAAAGAGTAGGACAGGTAGAGATGCCGGGGCAGTTTTCCATTCGTGGCGGTATTGTAGATATTTATTGCCTGACAGAGGAGAATCCCTGGAGAATTGAGCTGTGGGGAGATGAGATTGATTCTATCCGCAGCTTTGACGCAGAGAGCCAGCGTTCTCTGGAAAATCTGGAAGAAATCACAATTTATCCTGCTGTGGAGCATCCGGGGGAGAAGGCCCAGCTTTCTTTTCTGGATTATTTTCCTGCCCAGAAATCTGTGGTTTTTCTGGATGAACCAAATCGTCTTGTGGAAAAGGGACAGGCTGTGGAAGAGGAATATCGCCAGAGCCGTCTGCACAGAGCAGAAAAGGGAGAGAAGAATCTTCCGGAAAACTGGCTTTGTTCTTTTGAAAAGGTGCAGAAGGAGCTGAACAGGCGAAATTGTATTGCCCTCTGTGCACTGGAGCCCAGACAGGCTGGCTGGAAGATTAATGAAAAATTTTATATAGAGGCCAAATCTGTAAATTCTTATAACAGCAGCTTTGAGCTTCTGACAAAGGATCTGGAACAGTACAAAAGACAGGGATACAGGGTTGCGCTTCTTTCCGGCTCCAGGACCAGGGCAGAGCGTCTGGCAAAGGACCTTCAGGAACAGCAGCTTTCGGCTTTTTACAGTCAGGATTATGACCGGCAGATTCAGCCGGGAGAGATCATGGTGGTCTATGGTCATGCGAAAAAGGGATTTGAGTATCCCCTGACCAAGTTTGTGGTCATGACAGAATCTGATATTTTCGGCCGTGAGCAGAAAAAGCGAAAAAAGAAAAAGAATTATAATGGAAAGCGCATTCAGGATTTTGCAGAACTTTCCGTTGGAGATTTTGTGGTTCATGAAAGACATGGTCTGGGTATTTACCGGGGCATTGAGAAGGTTGAGGTTGACCGGGTGGTCAGAGATTATATCAAGATCGAGTATCAGGGAGGAAGTAATCTCTATATTCTGGCTACCCAGCTGGATTCTCTTCAAAAATATTCTGGTGGGGATGCTTCGAATACGCCTAAGCTGAACAAGCTGGGAACTTCTGAATGGAACAAGACAAAAAGCAAGGTTCGGGGTGCTGTAAAAAATATCGCAAAGGAACTGGTAGAGTTATATGCAGCCCGTCAGGAGAAGGAAGGGTATGTGTGTGGTCCAGATACTGTGTGGCAGAGAGAGTTTGAGGAGATGTTCCCCTATGAGGAAACAGAGGATCAGCTTGCTGCCATTGAGGATGCCAAAAGAGATATGGAGAGCACCAGGATCATGGACCGGCTGATCTGTGGAGATGTGGGATATGGAAAAACAGAGGTAGCGCTCCGGGCAGCCTTCAAGGAGGTACAGGAGAGCAGACAGGTGGCATATCTGGCACCTACCACCATTCTGGCTCAGCAGATTTATAATACTTTTGTCCAGCGAATGAAGGAATTTCCGGTACGTGTGGAGCTGCTCTGCCGTTTCCGCACGCCTGCCCAGCAGAAAAAGGCAATTGAAGATCTGAAAAAAGGACAGGTGGATGTGGTGATCGGAACCCACAGGATCCTGTCCAAGGATGTGAAATTCAAAAATCTGGGTCTTCTGATCGTAGATGAGGAGCAGCGTTTTGGGGTCACTCACAAGGAGAGGATAAAGCAGCTGAAAAAAGATGTGGATGTACTTACTCTTACTGCCACACCGATTCCCAGAACCCTTCATATGAGTCTGATCGGGATCAGAGATATGAGCGTGCTGGAGGAGCCGCCTATGGACAGAATGCCTATCCAGACTTATGTAATGGAGTATGATGAAGAGACTGTACGGGAAGCCATTAACCGGGAGCTTCGCAGAGGCGGGCAGGTGTATTATGTTTATAATCGGGTAACGGATATTGCAGATGTGGCATTGCGTATTGCAAAGTTGGTGCCTGAGGCAAGAGTGGATTTTGCCCACGGGCAGATGAGCGAGCGGGAACTGGAAAACGTTATGTACGGTTTTGTAAATGGAGATATTGATGTGCTGGTTTCCACTACCATCATTGAGACAGGGCTGGATATTTCCAATGTTAATACCATGATCATCCATGATTCGGACAGATATGGACTTTCCCAGCTTTATCAGCTGCGAGGCAGAATCGGACGGTCCAACCGCACGGCTTACGCATTTTTGATGTACCGAAAGAATATGATGCTGAAGGAGACTGCAGAGAAGAGACTGGCTGCGATCCGTGAATACACAGATCTGGGAAGCGGCTTCAAGATTGCCATGAGGGATCTGGAGCTTCGCGGTGCAGGAAATCTTCTGGGAGCCCAGCAGCATGGGCATATGAATGCAGTCGGATATGATCTGTATTGTAAGATGCTCAGTGAAGCGGTAAAAGAAGCCAAAGGAATCCATACAATGGAAGATTTTGACACATCCATTGACCTGAATGTAGATGCTTATATTCCGGATACTTATATTGGAAATGAGTTTCAGAAGCTGGATATTTATAAACGGATTGCGGGAATTGAAAATCAGCAGGACTATGATGATATGCTGGAAGAGCTTCTGGACCGGTTCGGAGAGCCGGGAAAGGCTGTGCTGAATCTGTTGGCTGTAGCCAGATTAAAATCCATTGCCCACAGGGGTTATGTGACGGAAATCAAACAGCTGGGGAAAGAGGTGCGTATTACTCTATATGAAAGGGCAAAGCTGAATCCTGCGGGAATTCCTCTGCTGATGCAAAAGTATGGACGGAGCCTGCAGTTTAAAAATGACCAGGAACCTAAGTTTATTCTGAATCTCAGGGATCCTCTGATCCAGGCGCTTACAGAGTTTGCAGGAGAGCTGGAGAAGCTGGCAGAATGATCGGAGAGGTGACAGAAAGAAAGATGTCTGGGATTTTGGGAAAATCGTGATGAAAGTGTGAATTGTATGAGATATTTTACAATTTGCCTTGCCCTCAGACTGAAAAAAGATTATACTGAGATAAGCGCACAGGACGGAAGGATAATATTCCTGTGAATATATGGAGGAAGAAATGAAAAAAATGATGAAAAGAACAGCCGCTGTGACTCTGGCAGGCATTATGTCAGTGGGAATGCTTACAGGCTGCGGAAGCAAAACAATAGACGGAACAAAAATAGTAGCTACTGTAGACGGAACTGAGATTCCTCTTGGCGTGGTAAGCCTTTATGCCCGTCAGCAGCAGGAGCAGACAACTGCTATGTATATGAGCTATATGGGAAGTGCTGATAATATCTGGGATCAGACTGCAGATGAGGATTCCGGAAAGACTTACGGAGATCAGGCAGTGGAAAGCAGCCTGAAGTCTGTAGAGACTATGTATATCCTTAAGGAAAAGGCAGCTGACTATAAGGTTGAGGTGACAGAGGATGAGGAAAAAGCCATTGCAGATGCAGCTTCACAGTTCATGGCTTCCAATGGAGAGGATACCATCAAAGAGCTTGGAGTTACCGAGGATCAGGTAAAGACTCTGTTAGAGCTTCTCACAATTCAGGAGAAGATTTATGATCCTATTGTTGCGGAGGGCAATATTACAGTTTCCGATGATGAAGCAAACCAGTCTTCTTTCACATATGTCAGCATTTCTACCAGTGGTGATGATGTGACTGATGAGCAGAAAGAGGAAAAAAAGAAACAGGCTCAGGAGATTCTGGACAAGATGAAAGAAGATCCTACTGCTGATATGAGTGAAATTGCTAAGAGCGTGGATGACAGTTATTCTGCAGTAGAGGGCAATTTTACAACCAAAGAGAGTGATGAGGATAGCGAGGATGAGGATTACAGTTCTACCGCATATCCGGATGAGGTTCTGAAAGTACTCCGTGGTCTGAAGGATGGAGAGGTTGCTTCTGATATTATTGAGACAGATACAGGATATTATGTAGTAAGACTGGATAAGGTTCATGATGATGATGCAACCGCATCCAAGAGAGAATCTCTGAAGAACTCCAAGGAGAGCACCTACTATTCCGATATTACAAGTGATTGGCTGGACAGTGCAAAGACCGATGTGAACAAGAAGGTTCTTAAAACTCTGAAGATTACAGATAAGCATACTTTCACAGCACCTACACCTACTCCAACACCTGAGGTAACTGAGGAAGCAACAACCACACCTGAGGTAGAGGAAGAAGCAACAGAGACACCTGCAGCAGAAGAAGAGGTAACAGAGACACCTGAGGCAGAGGAAGAAGCAACAGAAACACCTGCAGCAGAAGAAGAGGTAACAGAAACTCCTGCGGCAACAGAAGCAGCAGAATAAAAATGAGATAAAATGAAAGCCGGCTATATCAATTCGTTGGATTGATATAGCCGGTTTTCATTTTGGGCAGTATCAGAAAATCACAGTATCCCTGCCGTGAGTCTTGCCATAATATAGCTTGTCATCTGCATGCTTGACCATTTCTGAAGGACTGGAGTTATAATCGTATTCCTCCAGACCAAAGGTCATAGTTACATGAAGGGAGACATCCTTATAAACGATCGTCAGATCAGAGACTGCTAATCGGATATTATCCATCAGTGTGCTGGCTTCATCCAGATTGAGTCCGGGAAAGAAAAAGAGAAATTCTTCACCGCCCCATCTGCACACATGTCCCAGTCCCAGGGTTTTTTCCTTGAAAAGCTTTGCCAGATCAGTGAGGACCTGGTCTCCGCAGTTATGACCATAGGTATCGTTGACCTTTTTGAAGAAATCAATGTCTCCGATGGCAATACTGAAATTTTCGGATGGATTTGCTGTAATATGATTTTTCAGGATTTCCTCCATACGTCTGCGGTTATACAATGTGGTAAGAGGATCTGTGGCTGCCTGCTGCTGCAGCTCCATGTTGTAGAGAAAGAGATGTTTCTCTGCTTTCTGAAGATTAGAACTGAAGGTAATGCAGACTAATACCATAATAATAAAGGAAAGTACAGTGTTCACAATCTGCATGATCAGCATTTGCTCATCATTCAGAGAATATACAGGGGCATTGAGCTGACAGTTGAAAAATAAAGCCATTCGCAGGAAAAACAGGAAAATGGTAAAAATAATTTTATTGAACAGCCGGTCATAGATGGAAAACATGGAAACCAGCAATAACGGCATCATAAAATTGATTCCACCACAATTCCATCCATAGCAGTAAATGAAATAAGTAATCCATCCTACGGAAATGCATACATAAAACAGAAGATTCCATCGGATAGGAATGGTGTTAACTTTTTTCCTGGCTATATAGGAGGCTGCTATCCAAACTAATACGGGAATACTGTTTTTGACATATCCCATTTGCACCAGGCAGATGATAAAGATAGCAAAATAGGCGATATAAATATTGTAGGATCTGGTCAGAATCAGGGAATAGTAGACAGGGATTGATTCTGGCAGATTCTCCTGAGTTTTTTTTGTATTCATACAAAATCCTTTACTGAAAATTTATATAAGATGAAAATGTTTTAAAGCATTTGCAATTCCGTCCTCTTCTATAGGAGTGGTCTGATAGGTACAGTAAGGCAGGATCAGGGGATTTGAGTTCCCCATTGCAATGCTGGTTTTGGCGTATTTAAGCATAGGAAGATCATTGGTGCTGTCGCCGAAGGCATAGGTATTCTCAATGGAAGCCCCAAGGTAATCGACAAGAAACTGAATACCTGTAGCTTTGCTGTGGCTTTTCTGAGCCAGCTCCCAGGCAGCATCTTCGTGAACGAAACAGGTGAAATGCTGATCTGCAAATTTGCGGAATTCCTGCCTGTCAGATTCAGCAGTAGGAAATACCAGGAATTTATCAAATGTGAAGTTCTCATATTTCTGGGTAGTGTACAGAGAAATGTCCTCTGTAACAGTTACCTTTTTCAGCTTTTGTATAGCATCCGGCAAATCACAGGAAGAACTGTCATACAAAATTTTATCCGGTCTTTCAAAGCAGGCGGGAAGCCTGCTTTTCCGAAGCCTTTCCACAATTTCCCTGCATAACGGGTTGGGAATAGAGCTGGAAAGCAGAAGCTTATCGTGGAGATAGATCTGGCTTCCGCAGCCACATACATATCCGTCAAAATTCATTTCCCGGATCATATCCGGAAGCATGGTGTAGGTACGCCCGGAATTAATGAAAAGCAGATGACCATTTTTACGTGCAGCCTTTAATGCCTGCTGTGTACTGTCTGGGATTGTCCAGGGATAAGCGGTGAGCAGCGTGCCGTCGATGTCAAAAAATAAAAGCTTTTTATCTTTATTCATCCAGAGAATCCTCCTCATCTGAGACAGATTTCTCTCCGGTGTGTATACGGATGCCATTGAGCTCTACGTCACCTTCCATAGGGATGACCAGACATTTTACACCGTCAATAAGCTTTGTTTCCACAAGGGCGGCACGTTCAGGATCCACATGTACTACCACATCAGGTGTTTTGATCTCAAAACGTCGGGTGTTGGTGATGTTTGAGGCTACCAGAGAGGATTTTTCTCCGGCATTGATTTCATATTGTTCATCAAAGGACTGGAGCTTCTCATCCTCTACACCGCAATCCTCAAAAAGTCGTTTGACTTCAGATTTGGTAAGGACTACAGGTTCAGGCTCATCCTTCTGGGATTCGATCAGCTCATTCAGCTTTTCGTGAATATTCATAACTGTATCATAGTTGCAGTCATCTCCCAGGGTTTCTTCTACCAGAGCATTAAAGGAGTCCTTTTGTCCGCCGGCAGAAAGAGGGGCGGTGCATCCCAGCAGCTCGTCAATAAAGATATCTCGAAGCTCATTGGTATTCTTACTATAATAAAGAACACCGTGGATATCTGTGCTGCGGTCATTAAACTGTGGGAAAAGGAAAGCTACTTCAGGCATTTCTACGATCCAGTCACGGATACGGTCCTGAATGCTGTTAGTCTCTGCGTTATAACAGAGCCCTGCTTTGGAAAGCTTTACAGGGCAGATACAGCACATAATGTGATCATAAATCTCATCAGATGCATCGAACATCTCTGCACCATCAGAGGATTTACCGGGAATATCGTAGACTCCGTGGATCAATATAATATAGTAGTTTTCCGGATAATCATAGTTTTCAATAATCCGGTCATAGAAGTTTTCAACAAGCTCATCGTCAGTCAGCTTGCTGCTTCGCAGTCTCATAAGAAAATGCTGGGTGCCTCCCTCAGCCTCCTGGTCCAGAGGGAATTCCATGTTCATAAGATTTTTACCCACTGTACCGGACAGAGATTTGCGGAAAATCTCAAAATATTTAAACATTTCCTCCTCAGAGAGAGAAAGAAAGGCTTCTTTTAATTCTGTTTTCTTGTTTTTTTCCCCATCTACGTAACAGCCGCAGATACGGGTGATAGAACAGTTTTCCGGAGTAAACTGTTTCTTAATCTCGGAAATTTCTTTTTTATTCATAAAAGGAGATACCTCATTTGCTGTTTGATTGTAATGTATGATCAGGGGATATTTTTTCCGTTTCTCACCTGACAGTATAATATTTATTATAAAACAGATTTAACTTGGGGGCAAGGAAGAAGTATAACAAAACACAAACAAAACACAAAAATTGCAACGTATAATTACTAAAACGGAAAATAAAATAGTTGAAAAATTTCAGGTACGATGTTATATTGGAAATAGATGGGAAAACGTTTTCTTATATGCGGAAAAAACTCCTTGAAAAATTTTACGAATGTTGGAAAAGCGGATGATTATGTGGGAAAACGTTACCATAAAGACCTGTTTTAACTGAATTAAGTAAGTCCCCTGCTTCAATTGCGAAGAGCAATAAGCAGTTATTTGGTTATGGCAAATGGCGAAGCGGATTGGGAATATCCGCTTGACCAAGACAGAAAGGACAAGGAAGAAAATGGATGTAACAATTAAGGATATAGCAGCTGATGCAGGGGTATCTGTATCTACGGTATCTCGTGTTGTGAATGGATCTAAATCTGTAAGTCCTGAATTAAAGGGGCGGGTTATGGCCAGTATTGAGAAATTTCATTTTCGTCCCAATGCTGCAGCCCGCAGTCTGGTTACCAGAAACACCGGACTGGTAGCTGTTCTGGAAGCAGATGTACGAAATCCGATCACAGCTCTTCATCTGAAGCAGATCAGTGATGTATGTATGAAGCACGATAAAGTGATGATTGTCTGCGATTATGATTTTGACCAGGATAAGGCCCTTCTTCTGATGGATAATATGCTGGAACGAAATATTGACGGATTGATTTTTCAGGGAGTTCATCTTAATGAGAAAATTCTGGAAAGGCTCAGGAGATTTCAATGTCCGGTTGTGCTGGGAAATCAGGGACCATCAGAAGATATGAGATGTGAGTTTCCTGCTGTTACAGTAGACAGCTATCATGCAGCCAAAGACATGACCCGGTTTTTGATCAGCGAAGGACATAAACATATTGCATATGTTGGCGGAAGCTCTGAGGATTATACAAATGGAACACTGAGACTAAGAGGTTTTCTGGATGGAATGAGGGAGGCTGATCTGCAGGTACAGGATTCGGATATATATCAGGGAGAGTTTTCTACAGAGTTCGGAGAAAAAGGGATGAATCAGATTTATGAAAACAGTTTGGAGCTTCCGACAGCAGTGGTGACTGGCTCTGATATTATTGCCGCAGGTGTGATTCGGTGTCTGAAAGCCCATAAATTAAAGGTACCGGATGATATTTCTGTGGCAGGATTTGATGATTCTATTTCTGATATCTATGATCCTCCGTTGACAACAGTAAGAATGCTTGATCAGGGAGAGGTTTTTTATAAGGCTCTTTTTGAGGAAAAGGGAGAAGCGTGCGTGAATGAATGGTGTTATTTTCCATATCAGATTGTAAGGCGAAGTTCTACCAGGAGAATTACAAACTAAAATTTCATTGCCCAGGAAATCAGGAATGAATTTTGGAAATGTTACTAAAAAGGAAATGTATATATAAAAGACAGGAGGCCGTATATGGCAATTAAAAGGGAAAAAATGAAAAAAAACACAGGTATGGAAAGTCTGTATGATGTCAGACTGGAGAAAAAAGTAGAAGAGCTGCGCTGGTTATATATGGAGCTTTATGGAAATACTTCGATGTTTGCGGAATTATGTGACCAGATGAAGAGCTTCTATCAGAACCGTGCAGAAGCACTGAAGGAACTTGATCAGGAAAGAGAAAAAGATCCGCAGTGGTATAAGAAAAATGACATGCTGGGAATGATGTTTTACATTGATAATTTTGCCGGAAATATGAAAGGTGTTGAAAGCAAACTGGATTATCTGGAAAAAAATAATGTAAATTATATTCATCTTATGCCATTCCTGGAGACTGTGAAAGGCCGCTCGGATGGTGGCTATGCAGTGGCAGATTTCCGCAAGGTACAGGAGAATCTCGGCACTATGGAGGATCTGGAAGAGCTGACAGGCGCCTGCCATAAAAAAGGAATCAGTGTGTGCATGGATTTTGTTATGAACCATACCTCTGAGGATCATGAATGGGCAAAAAAGGCCCGCCAGGGGGACGGAGAGTATATGAGCAGATACTTTTTCTTTGACAATCCCTATCTTCCTTCTCTCTATGAGAAAACAGTGCCGCAGGTATTTCCTACCACTGCACCTGGAAATTTTACCTGGCTTCCGGAAATCGGCCATTATGTAATGACTACGTTTTATCCTTATCAGTGGGATCTGAATTACAAAAATCCCCGGGTATTCAATGAAATGATGTATAATTTCCTTTTCCTTGCAAATAAAGGAATTGATATTATACGTATTGATGCAGTTCCTTATATCTGGAAGGAACTGAATACTTCCTGCCGTAATCTGCCCCAGGTACATACGATTGTGCGTATGATGAGACTGATCAGTGAGATTGTATGCCCGGGCATCCTTCTCCTGGGAGAAGTGGTGATGGAGCCGGAAAAGGTGGTGCCTTATTTCGGAACTGTGGAAAAGCCGGAGTGTCATATGCTTTATAATGTAACTACAATGGCAACAACCTGGCATACAGTTGCAACCAGGGATGTGAGCCTTTTGAAAAAACAGCTGGATATTGTCAATGGACTTCCCAAGGATTATGTATTTCTCAATTATCTGCGGTGCCATGATGATATTGGCTGGGGGCTGGACTATGCAACTCTTCAGCAGGAAGGAATAGAAGAACGTTCCCACAAGAAGTATCTGAATGATTATTTTCAGGGTTATGCCGGAAACAGCAACAGTCGTGGAGTGCTCTATAATGAGGACCCGGTTACCGGAGATGCCAGATTCTGTGGAACAACAGCATCTATGTGCGGGATTGAGAAGGCTGGCTTTGAGCATGACAGGGCAGGGATGAAGAAGGCAATCCAGCTGGACGTGATGCTTCATGCTTATATGTTCATGCAATCGGGAATTCCTGTTCTTTACAGCGGAGATGAAATTGGGCAGGTAAATGATTATTCCTACAAAAAGGATCCGGACAAGGCTCCGGATTCCAGGTATATCCACAGAGGTGCCATGCGTTGGGAACGTGCAGCAAAATGTGACAGCCCCAGAACTGTGGAAGGACAGATTTTCAGACAGCTGGATAAGCTGGAAAAAATCCGCAAAACGGAAAAGGCTTTTATGACAAATGCGGATACCTGGACAGTAGAAACCTGGGATAACAGTATTTTGTGCATTGGACGCTATTATGATGGCGATAAGATATATGGGTTGTTTAATTTTAGTGAGTATGATAAGACCGCATGGATCAATGAGCGGGATGGTATGTACAAAGATTTGATTTCAGGTAAAGTTATGGAAGCGGCAGGGGTAAATGTTCCGGCCTATGGTTTTTACTGGCTGAAAAAACAGTAAAGGATTTCTCTCATTACATTACATAGATTACATTACATAGAAGGAATTTGGTGTTGCGGGTACCGGATACTTGGAGATATAATATTAAAAAAATATGGGAGGCTGAGACTATGATGAATGAAACAATAAAAACTCTGCTGGAACGTAGAAGTATTCGTGGATATAAAAAGGATCTGGTTCCTGCTGAAATTCTGGATCAGATTCTGGAAGCGGGAGAATATGCACCCAGCGGAATGGGAATGCAGGGAACCATGATGGTTGTTACACAGAATGCGGAGCTTGTGGCAAAGTTGTCTCAAATGAATGCTGATGTGATGGGAAGTGGGGCAGATCCATTTTATGGTGCGCCGACAGTGATCATTGTGTTTGCTGACAGTGAAATGGGAACCTGTGTGGAAAACGGAAGTCTTGTGATGGGAAATCTTATGAATGCGGCCCATGCTCTTGGAGTTGATTCCTGCTGGATTCATCGTGCGCGGGAGGTATTTGATTCTCCGGAAGGGAAAGCGCTGAAGGCTCAGTGGGGAGTACCGGAATCTTATGTAGGTATTGGACATTGTGTTCTGGGATATAGAAGTGGAGAATATCCGGAGGCTAAGGCCAGAAAAGCTGGATTTGTGATTCGGGTATGATGATCAGGAGGCATTATTGGTTTTCCGGGAGAGTGCAGGGAGTTGGTTTTCGTTATAGGGCGTATTATATTGCCGGCTCTCTGGGGATTACCGGATGGGTACGGAATAACTGGGATGAACGTGTGGAGATGGAAGCCCAGGGTACGGAAGAGAGTCTGGATAAAATGGTGCAGATGTTGAGGGAGCAGAGGTTTATCTGGATTGAAGATGTTGAGATAAAGGAAATGGAGGTGGAGGTGGAAAGTGGGTTTTATGTGAAGTAGAGATGGGGGTGCCGGAGGCCGGACGCCGGACGTCCCGAAAGGACAGCGGGTGGGGAGACTGGTTTCGGGAGCTAGGAACTCTAAGGCCCGGGAGATCAGCTAAAGGCGCTCGCAAATGGCGCAAACTCGCTTCGCTCAGACAGTGCGGCCATTTGTTCGCAACGCTGATCTCCCGGGCCCAAGAGTTGCTACGCTCCCTGCACGAGCCTCTCCACCCGCTGTCCTTTCGGGGCTGGTGGCTGGCGGCGGGAGGGGGTGTAGATTGGTGGCTGGTATGGGGAGGGGGCGGAGCGGATTTTTTTTGTCTGTGGAAGGAAGAATAGTGATTGGAAATAAAAAATAAAAAAAGTTAAAAAGGGGGTTGACAGTGGCGGATAGGAGTGTTATATTAGTTGAGCTGTCAGAAATAATTGTTTCTCAGACAGGGACAATTTTAATAGATTTCTGAAAGAAAAAAGAAATTTAAAAAAGTGCTTGACAACTTAAAACCTTTGTGTTAAAGTAATCAAGTCGCTTGAACAGAACTGACAGTTATGTATCTGGATAACTTTTTGAGAAAACGAAAGAGTTGAAAAACTTTGAAAAAAACTTGAAAAAAGTGCTTGACAAAGTAAAACAGATATGATAAAGTAAACAAGCTGTCGCAAGACAGACAACCTTGATAACTAAACAGTGAAACACATACGATTCTCGAAAATTCTTTACACATGAGCATCGAAAGATGCG
>NZ_JBQHWF010000013.1:0-110596 GCF_052064095.1 Blautia sp. HCP3S3_C4 | reverse complement strand
GATGGTAAGAATTGCCATTGCCTATTTTATTATTGAGAAAAGAAAGCTGCGCCACAGCCTCGGCAGGCCATCGCGCAGCGATTTTGTTCAATTCCGATTTGTTTAACTGTTACGAATTTATCTATTATACTTCGTTGTTATAATACTTGGTTATCAATTCAGCAATGTCTTTTGCAACCTCACGAATTTCAAACAGTTCGTGTTCCCAAATGTAGATTGCCGATGCGTCTGTTTCTCCGTTCGCAAGAACACGATAGCAGTAATAATCACCACAACCATTTGTTGCAAAGAAAACAAACCGATTTACCTTTTCTTCATATTCTTCTGCTTCAAGAAATTCGGGAAAAATCTCTCTGTTGTTCTTTGTGTTACTGATGATTTCTTCTGCTGAAAGCAGAAAATTACGGTCTCCATTTGTTTCTCGCAACAAGGCTTTCAATTCTTCTGGAAATGAAAAACCTACAAATTTTTCTGCCTTTGTAATATCCTTTTCGGAGCAAGGAGCTTGTAACTTCGCCCAACTATGTCCTTCTATCAATTTTTCAATCAATTCTCTATACACGATAACACCTCAACTAATTGGAATTGGCTTACTTCTTTTTGTAAAGCCAAAAGAAAATACCACTAACTAACAGAGGGAAAACAAACGCACCAATGTTGACAGGCTTGATACCCCCAACAAAAGACACTAATCCAATTATGGATACTACCAATGCAATGATTGCAATGGTTTTATAGGTTTTCTTATTCATAGTTTTCTCTCATTTCACACTCGCAATGTATGCTGTAGCAAATGGGGTTCCGGTTTTCTGAACCATGTTATAGGCATTATTACCACGCTCACAACCCAAATCTACCGTAGTGAAGCCAATGATAGGCATATAGTTTTTATCGTCCAGATTGATAAAGCCCATCATGTTTTCGTTAGTTACATTCGACTTGAAAGTAACTTTCTGACGAATCCATTCCGCACATTCTTTTGCAATAGCTTTCTGCGTCAGTTCATTTCTAAGTTTAACTTCAAACTCTGTTCCATATAAACTGCGCTCTCTATTGAGACGAGGGATGTAAAACTCTCGTCTTTCCTTTTTCGTCTTTTCTGTTGTAAAGGTGGGCGACGTGAAAATAAATCTCAGCTCATCTATGCCCTGAAGTTCTTTCTTTAATTCTTGAAAAGCGTAAATTGAGAAACAAGCCGCTGCGATAGAAAGTTTACTTCCTTGCTTGATCTCAGCAGCCAAATCATCTCGAAGTGTTTTTGTTGTATTGTTAATTAGCTCCATTCCCAATTCTCCCTATGTTCTCTCAGTATGCAGTATATCAAGAGCGCTGTCCCATAAAACGGACATCATTTTTCGTCTGGAACCATTTCCATAATATCGTCAAATGTACAACCGAGGACGGTGCAAATTTTCACAAGTGTGTCCGTAGTCACATTATCTCCACGATTCATTTTGTTGATTGTATAATTGCTGAGATTTGCTTTCTCAGCCAAATCCTTTTTCTTCATATCTCGATCAATCAACAATTTCCAAAGTCTTTTATAGCTGACAGCCATCACTTCACCAATCCTTTCATACAAACTTCCCGTCTGCGAGGTAACTCTATCTAAATTATATCATTTTCTTCGACAAATTCAATGCAGAAGTGAGTTATAACTACATTTTTATTTTCTACTTCAAAGTTATTTTTGTATTTTTTGAATGCAACGGCATATTTGGCCTAAATTGAGCAGGAGAAAGAGTTTTTTGAAGTCTCACAAATTGGCAAGCAGTGTAAACCTGTACAGGTTCACTTATTTTCTCGATTTTCCCTCCGGTGCAATCTTCGCAAATTTGCTTGTTGGAGAAGCATCCCCAATCCCCTTTGAACGGTATCTGCGATACCGGCTACTCGTTCATTCTGAACGCTTTCTGGAGAAAGAAAAAACCTGGACTACCATTTGCTGGGGTTAGATAGCGATACTTTTTACATCTACCATGTTGCGGCGGTCATGGTTGACAACTTGCGTCGGCTCCTGCTCGGTATCAACCTGTCCGACAAAGCTATAATGGATTTCGATTTTCCGGGTGTTGGTTTCCCGGTCTAATTCATGTATCAAAATACGGTCGATAAACTCATGGACGTTTTCATAGGTCAATTCCTGTATGTCGCTGTATTTCCCGACAATCTGAATAAACCTTGATATATCCCTTTTTCGCTCGGTAACGGTTGCGATCTGCTGTTGTAACTCGTCTATCCTTGCGGCAAGGGATTTCTTTTCGTCCTCATAGCCGGAAGTTAGAAACACAAACCGTTCATCTGTCAGTCTGCCTAATGCGTTGTCCTCATACAGCTTGCGGAAAAGCGTGTCAAGTTCGGTCATACGCGCCTGTGCTTTGAAAAGTTCCTTTTGCTGCTGCGCTAATGCCTTTCTCGCTTCCATGTCGCCGTACTCGGTAGCTTTACAGATAAAGTCCTGTTCGTGTTCCTTAACATACCGCAAAACCCGCCGCATATCTTCCAGCACTAAATCAAGAAGTACGTTTTTGCGGATATAATGAGAGGTACACTCGCTGCCTGTCCTTGCCCTGTTGCGCCATGCGCCGCAAGAATAGGAAAACTTGCGCGGCTCGATATTTACGCCCTGTTGGTAATACATCTTATGTCTGCAACCAGCGCAAAACAGCAAGCCGGAAAAAATATCAATCTCCGCTGCTTTTGTCGGGCGGTGGCGGGTAGCAATCCGCTTTTGCGCAAGTTCAAAGGTTTCCTCGTCAACAAGCGGCTCATGGGTGTTTGGGAAGAAATAGCGTTGTTCTTCTTCGTTCTTCCGGGTCTTTTTCGACTTGTAGGATACCTTGTGAGTTTTCGCGGTTATGGTATGCCCTAAATATTCCTGCCTTGCTAATATGTCATAGAGCGTTTTGTCCGGCCAAGTATAGGGGGCGATCATTGCCCGCTGATACCGCGCCTGTCCTGTACGCTGATAGCGCAACGCTCCAATCGTCAAGACTTTGTTTTCCGCAAGCCATTTTTGGATTTCGCACATACGCACGCCGCTAACAAACATAGCGAAAACCTGTTTGACAATCGGCGCGGTTTCCGGGTCGGGTATAAGGTGGTGGCGGTTGTTCGGGTCTGGGATATAGCCGTATGGATATTCCCCGTTGACGCGCTCGCCTTTTTGCGCCTGTGCCTGTTTAACTGCGCGGATTTTCTTGCTTGTGTCGCGGGCGTAAAACTCGTTAAACCAGTTCCGCAAGGGGGTAAACTCGTTATCCTCCCGCGCTGTGTCAACTCCGTCGTTGATCGCGATATAGCGTACTCCGTTTTCGGGAAATACAATCTCTATGAGTTCGCCCGTTTTCAGATAGTTTCTGCCAAGACGGGAAAGGTCTTTGGTAATGACCGTCGCCACTCGTCCGGCTTCCACTTCCTGCAACATCGCTTGCAGCCCCTCGCGCTCAAAACTCACGCCGGAAAATCCGTCGTCCACAAAAACTTTGTGTTCAAAAAATGGTGTTCGTCCGCATAGCGTTGAAGTATCATTTTTTGGTGCTGTATGCTTCCGCTTTCTCCGGCTTGCATATCCTCTTGACTTAAACGGCAGTAAAGGGCGGTGATTTTATTCGACTGTAACATTAGTCCTCCTTTCCGACAGCCGAATAAACAGGTATAATGTGTTGCTATCATTATACCATATCCCGCCGCCTAATGCACTACTCGGACGCTAAAAATCCCGGATTTCCGGGCTTTTTCTGCAAATCCTTTACAATGAGTTTCTCAATCTTTTTATGGATTGTATCGGTTGCCTTTTCACTCGGCAACGCTTGAACAAGATAGGTGATTTTCCCTATTTTGCGTTCGGTTGTAATTGTCTGTTTTTTATCCATTAGAAAAACCTCCTTTTCCTGTATGGATAAACTATATTCGTCAAAAGGCAAAAACGGGCGGTTGTTAGCTGCAACCTCACGGGAGTTTCACCCCGGCCCATGCTTATGGGTGCGCCGCGCAATACTTTGAGGGTGTTCAACGCGGGAGTATCATTGTGCCGCCTTGTATGTCGTCGCCCACAAGCTGCTAAACCTGTTTTACGGCGCGGTAGTTCTCGCTCGGCTTTTCCCCTATGGGGAAAAGCTGTCATGGCGTACCCGCCGACTGGCTCGGTACAGACGGAATGTACCCGTTTGCCTGTTATGCTGCGCACCAAAGGCCGCTTTCTTTGTCAAAGAACAATAGGCTTTGTCGGCCTGCAAAAGCACATCAACAGCGGATATGCTTTTGCGGAACGACAAATAGCCCATAACGGGAAGCGTGGAAAGGGGACACGCTCCCCGCATGGGCTAAAAGATTATCCTACATGAAAAGCAAGGGTGCGGGTAATAAGGCGCACTTGCAGCCTGTTACGCATTTCCTCGTCCACATAGGAATAGGTATTGCCCGCGTCGTCTTTCAGCGTGCGGGTACAAAGTTTCGCTATGTAACCCTCGTAGTGCTTCAAGATCGCGCACATGGCGGTTGTGTCGCCGTTTGCCGCTGCGGAAATGACAGGGAACGGCAACAGATTTTCAGACTTCCTAACGGTATTCATCATCTGCTTTTCCCTCCAAATACTGTTTGATTTTCGCAAGCGCGGATTTCCTGTGCCGGAAAACCGTCGTGCGTACAACATTCAGCAGTTCGCCAATTTCCGCGTCGCTCATATCCAAGAAGTAGGACAAAAGGATAATGTCGCGTTTCCTTTCGGGCAAAGCGTTAAGGGCTTCGGCAAGCAGTTCATTTTTGACGAGTACATCAAAGCCGGACACTTGAAAACGGAAATAATCGCTTTCGTATTCGTCCGTTGTGAAAAGCTGCGCGAGTTCGCTTTCGCTCAAATCCGAAAAAGTAACTTCGCGTGCTGCGCGTTTCGCAAGAGTGCGGCGGTGGCTTTTCGCTTCGCCGACCAAAGTTTTCTTTGCTAATGCGTCGTACTGATGTTGTATTCTTTCCTTGTCGGAAGAAGATAGCTCCATAGAGTTCACCTCCTTCCCGCGTGGAGTAGAGGACGGGAGTTAAGGGCTTGTCCTCTCTGCCCCTTTCGCTCCGTACCCGTTCGGGAGATGGCTCTTGAGTGCGCTTTTCAGAAAAAAGTTGAAAAAAGCAAAATGCGCCCGTCCGCAAGACGCGGACGGGCGCAAAGGAAATGTAAGCAGTAGCTAAATGTATTGACAGTTCACATTCATAGCCGGAATATCCCGCTTGCGGAGCATAGCTTTTTTTGACCGCAAAGCATTAGGCGGGTTACAGTAAATAAAAATGGACACGGCGATACCTCCCCGATACCGCCGTATCCTTAAAAAAGGGCGACTTTAATACACTACCCGCAATCCATTCTATAATAGGGAACAGCGGCTTTTGCGCAATATTAAATAAAAAAGCCGATAACACATAGGTTTTTTGACCTAATGCGTTATCGGCTCTGCGTCTATGCGTCTGGCACTTTTAATCATTTTTTTTGAATTTATTATATGTGTTAGCTAACTGTCCACAAGCCGCGTTAATCTCTCTGCCATGAGAAACTCTCATAGTAACTTCAAGTCCTGCTTGCTCTAATTGATGTTTGAATGCAACTATTTCCCGTTTCTGTGGTGCTTTAATTCTTGAATTGCTTGTTGGGTTGTATTGTAACACGTTAATCATAACTTTTTTGCCCCGAAACCATTTTGCAAGTTGTCTTACATCTGAGGGCCGGTCATTTATACCCGGTAAAAGCAAATACGCAAAGACAATTTTGCGATTATGCCTTTCAGAATAGGATAAGGCTTGCTTAACAACATCTTCAATAGCATATATGCGCATGTGAGGAATAATACGATTTCTTGCAGATTGTGTTGCTGCGTGTAAAGATATTGTCAACTGAATTTTAAGATGTTCCTCGCGCAATTTTTTTAATTGATCGACCGGACCAACTGTTGATATGGTAATGCCGTCGGTTGGAAAGTTGAGCCCATATCTATCTCGGAGAATATGGATTGCTTTTATCAAGTTGTCATAATTGAATAAAGGCTCTCCCATACCCATAAAAACGATACGGTTTACTTTTCGACGCAACAATATAATCTGTTGTACGATTTCTGACGATGTTAGATTACGAACAAAGCCATTTCGCCCGGACTCACAAAAAATACAACCAACAGGACAACCGACTTGTGTGCTCACGCAAACAGTTCCACCATCTCGCCGCTTGATAAAAACCGTTTCAATGTATTTGTTGTCTTTCAGTTCGTAAACATACTTTTCAGTATCACTGCTTTTGCAAATATTTTTTACCAACATTGATAGATTTTTTTTGCGTGGTAATTGCTTATATAATTCTTCATATAAGGCTTTTGCTTCATTCTCGCCAATAACTTCCGACATTTCTTTGTAAGTAAATCCGTATGGATCATTCCGTACTTCCGCAGGCGTATATTTAGGTAAACGTTTCATTTTTATATCCTTTCTTCTAAATAATAAAAGTTTGTTTTTCTGTATTTTTGATTACAATCTCTAATTTTTCTACATCAATGATATGCGTCAATTTGCATTTAGGGCAGAAAAGAGGAAAATCTTTTAATACAGTATTATGAAATACTTGAACTCTCGTCTTTCCGTTACAAATCGGACATTTTATCCAATATATTGCGTATTGTCAATCTCTCTCAAACCGGGTAGTAAAAATACGGCAAGCGCAACGATGATAATGCCAATTCCGCAAATGACAAACCATTTCTCAACTCCCAGCCGCTCCGCCAGAGGCCCGGAAATGACAAGGCCAAACGGCATGGCGAGGGAAGCGGCGCTTGTCAGTAGAGAAAAAACTCTCCCCAGATATTCTGGTTTGACCGTTTCTTGAAAAATCGCATTTTGCACACCGTAAAATGGAGCGGAAATTCCCATAACAGTACAGCACACAACAAAGACAAGAAATGCGTCTGGCGGCAAAAGCCCGGAGAGCATATTGCTAACGCCCATCAGGAGAACGGAAAGACCGATGGTGTACCGCCGTTTCTTAAAACCGCCCCAAATGCTCAGAATGACTCCGCCAAGCAGCATACCAACCGCAAAAGCAATTTCAGCGGCAGAGGCATGGGCCGGTGTTCCTTTGAAGTATGACATACAGATGAGAGGAAAAAGCGTACTGATTGGCATATAAAAGAACATATAAATTACACCAATCCAGAGCAGAGCAAAGAGGCCCCTGTTTTGCTTTAATACCACATACCCCTCTTTCATATCCTGTAAAAACTGTTGTCTTTTCGTTTCTGGACATAGTTCAGGCGTTGGTATGGACGAAATCGCAACAGTCACACAGGCAAGGATTGCACCCACAATATCTAACAATATAATTGCATTAAGAGGCCAAACAGCATATAAAAACGCTGCGGCAGCTGGACTGATAATCGCACTTACTGCTTGCATGGTCTGCGTGTAACCAGCGCATTTTGTAAGTTCCTCTTTTGGCACAATCATAGGTGTTGCTGCGCTGAATGCTGGAGAATGAAAAGCAGTTCCCGCACTTCGGATTAACAGGACAACCATAATAGACCATACGGGCAATTCCATGTAAAACGCCACCAGCGCCAGAATACCGCCAGCGGCGGCAATTATCAAATCCGCACCAATCATTACGCTTTTACGGCTGTGCCGGTCAACAAAAGCACCTGCAAACGGGCCTAAACAGGCTTGCGGCAAAAATCCAATCAGTGTTGCCGCCGTCAATATGATTGCAGAATTAGTTTTCGCAACCAAATAAAAGATAATGGCCATTTGCAAAATACCGCTGCTAATAAAGGATATTGCTTGTCCGGCAAGAAGTGTAAAATAAGTTTTTCTCCATGAATTGTTGTTTTGGGTCATAATGCGAACCTCCTTTTTTATTGCATTGTTCCTTTGTTTCTGCAATAAAAAGCAGGCGTTGTCCCACAGAGAGGGCAGACGCCTGCATAACAACAAAGCACGAAAAAACACCACGATACAGTTCAAAGACTGCTCGTGTCAAACCTACGTGTTCCTTTGCATACGCACGCAAAAAAAGCCCACCATCATGTGGAAAGGTACTTCTACTTTTTATTGCTTATTAGCGTACACAAATTAACACACGTAAGCCTCCTTCCAATCTCAAACTGTCGCACAGTATAACACACATCCGATAGACTTGTCAACCATTTTTAACCTTGTTTTCCATCTTGTTTTTCCATCTCTTACGGGCAGTAGCAAAGCCAGGCGAGCCAGTCAACGGTCAAGATGAACGGCGCTTTCAGCGCCGCCGTTGACAGTCTCGCCCGTCTTTGCTAATGGGTAATCAAGGCGGGAAAGCCATTTTAGGGCTTTCCCGCCCATTTCAATTTTGGGAGAAGAAAGGCCCCAAAATGAACGAGTGCGGCCAAACACTTTTAGGGATTGGCCACCTTGTCCACCCATCCAGCGGGGCGGCGGGGAACGGTCAAGGCCGGGCGTCAGCCCATTCATTTCAGCCTTGACGGTTTCCTGCCGTCCTGCTACTTTTCCCGGAGTGTGGCCACACATCTGGTCACGGTGTCCAGAGCTTTGGGACTTTTTGTCCCATAGGCCGGGGGCGGAGGACGAGGGACGGGGGCTTTCATAATACGCCCTGTCTGCTGCTGAAATCAGCCCTTTGTTTCCGGCTTACCAGCCCCAAACAAAGCCCTGCTTTCCTGCCGCGTCAAATGCCCTTGCCCTCCCCGGCGGCAACGGTATTTTCAGGGCAACGCCGACAGAGCGTATAACACACTACACTTTGCTCCGCAAAGTCGTGTGCCAAATGGGGCGCTGCCCCCTTTGGAAACCCCCGCAACAAACAGGTGCTATGCACCCAGCCGGGAGCATAGCGCCGTTTGTTGTCAGCAGCCCGTTTCACGGTCTGCGTGTAGTTCCTTGTAAACTGACCTAAAGGTAATGATAACGCCCGCAATCGGCACAATGACGTTTTCCGATAGGCTGCGTATCATATTGAATATGCCCGCGTTCCACCCGGCGGGGGTTGTGCCGACTTGCGTTGCGATTTCTCCAACCTCTGTATTTACGCTGTCGAACAGCCCGGAGAGATTAGAGAGTATTCCGTCTGTCAAAATGCCGCGAAACCAATCTTCAATCATCTGCCATATCAAAAGCTAATCCCTCCTTTCCCGCGCCCTCCCGCGTGAAGCGGGAGAGCGCGGCGGGTAGTGTTAGTTTGTGGCATTATCCAAACAGGCCGGAGAGCAGCGGGACAAGGGTAAGGCCGATAAGGGCAACGCCGCCGCCCGCCATCAACTGTTTCATGCCCTGCGACTTCGCGCCGGGGTTATCGTTGCCGTACCCCTCCATGAGGTTAATGCCGCCCCAAATGCCAAGTCCTGCGCCAAGCGCGATTACCAAAGTCTGCAATACGTCAACTGCGCTGTTGAAAAAATCCATATAAACCTCGCTTTCTGCCGCTAAAACGGCTCAAAAAATGTTGTTGGAAATAAAAATGCCGCCGTTTTTATTCGGCGGCTGCGTCCTCGTCGGACAAATCTATTTCGTATATGTCAAAGGGTTCGTCGGGCTTTACGATTGCCGGACGGGTGGACATATACCGTTCAACGTCAAAAGCGTTTTTCTTGTCGAAGTCGGAAAGGTATTTGTAGTTCGGGTGCTGCGTTATATCGTACTTATCGCTGAAAAAGGGGCGCACGCCGCGCAACTGCAAAATACATTTTCCTCCGTCCATAACTGCGATTTCGTCCTGTGTCATCAACTCCTTTCCCAATTTCTGATAATTGAGGCCATGAGAAACCTGCGTGCCGCGATTTTCGGAAGTGTTGAAACTGTCGATTGTTTCACGTCCCAAGTTCTCCGAAATATCCTTTGCATTTTTCCCGCGCCCTCCCAAAAACAAGGTGCTGTCGGCATTGTCAAGTATGATTTCTGCCGCGTCCTTGTAAATGGCTTTTAGCTGGCTCTGCGATTGCAGAATGATAGAAGCCGAGATTTCCCGGCTGCGGATTGTGGCAATCAATTTTTCAAACTGCGGGATTTGTCCAATGTTTGCAAACTCGTCTAACAGGCAGCGAACATGAACCGGCAGCTTGCCGCCGTATTCGTCGTCGGCCTTGTCGCACAAGAGATTAAATAACTGCGATTGCAGCATAGCGATAACAAAATTAAACGTGCTGTCCGTATCGCTCATAATCAAAAACAAAGCTGTTTTTCTGTCGCCTAACGTGTCAAGTTCTAATTCGTCGTAGGACATAAGATCGCGCAATTCCTTTATATCAAAAGGAGCGAGCCTCGCACCGCAAGAAATGAGGATTGATTTTGCGGTTTTGCCCGCCGCCAATTTATATTTTCGGTACTGCTTCACCGCGAAATGGTCGGGGTCGCGTTCTTCCAAGTCGGCAAACAGCAAATCGACGGGGCTTTGATATTCCTCGTCGTCCTCGCGGGCTTCGCTGGCGTTGATAAGTTCCAACAGGGTAATAAAGTTCATTTCCTCGGCGGGGGCTTCGTACCAGATGTAGCCCACCAACGCGCAATACAAAAGCCGTTCTGCCTTTACCCAAAAATCCTCCGCGCTTTTTTCTCCCTCACCTTTGGTATTCGCTATCAACGTATTTACCAGCTTCAAAATATCTTTCTCGCTGCGGATATACACAAAGGGGTTGTAGTGCATAGATTTTTTGAAGTTAATCGTATTCAGTACCTTAATGCGGTAGCCCGCCCGTTGCAGCAGCTTCCCGCACTCAATCAAAACCGTACCTTTCGGGTCGGTTAAGACGTAAGAGGAATGAAGCTGCATTAGATTAGGTTTGACAAAAAATCTTGTTTTTCCGCTGCCGCTGCCGCCGATCACGACGACGTTCTTATTTCTCGCGTACTTCGGCTGCTTCGGGCGGCTGTTCATGGTAAGCCGTTCCGTCTGCGTCAAAATGATGTTGTTTTGGAAATCCGGGTCTATGTAGGGCTTTATATCTTCGGCGTTTCCCCATGAAGCGTTTTGTCAAGTGCTTTTTTGAGTTATTGACGCAAATTCTTGTGAAAGTGCAAAGTGCAAAGGGTCTGCGTTTTGCACTTTCAGCTTGCGGGTTCGGGCGGCTGCTTCTTCTTGATGAAGTTATACCATTGACCGCCGACACGCCTTGCGCCCAAAATGCTGCCCATGTTGCGCTTGGCGTTCTGTACCGTCCTCTCGGATATTCCGGCTTCGGCTGCGGCCTTTACAATGTCCTCGCTGGCAAGCTCTTTCCCGTCTGCAAGCAGGTCAAGTATCAGCTTCTCGGCTTGTTCGGTCTTGGTGGCGGTGTTCCCGCCCGCGCCGGATAGCAGCTCGTCGGCGGTTATGTCGTATTCGCCTATCCATGAAAAGCCTGTTTCCGGGTCAAGGCAAAAGGCAACGGGCTTGCCCTCCGGCGCCAGGGAAGATTTGTCATGGACGATAACACGCACATTCGGCTCCCGCTTCACGCGCCCGATCAGCAGGACGCTCCTTGCTGCGGCGCGGAAGTCGATAGAACCTAAGCCCCGGTATGCGCTCTGCCCTCCGGCAGCTTTGTTCAAGTGTCCGATAAGGATAACGGCGCACCCGGTACGCTCGGCAACATCGGCAAGACGGCGGAACATGGGGCGCACTTCGTTTGCCCGGTTCATGTCGGTCTTTTCGCCCATGTACGCCTGTATTGGGTCAAGGATAATCAACCGCGCCCCGTTCTGCGTGATTGCCTTTTCTATGCGCTCGTCGGAGAGGGTAAGCTCCCGCTTGGCTTCATCAATCACAAGCACGCGGTCAAGGTCGGCTTCGGCTTCTATCAAGCGGGGCTTGACGGTATCGCCCAGCCCGTCCTCGGCGGTCTGGTAAATCACTTGGAATGGCGGCAGGGGCTTCATTCCCGGCAGCGTTCCCCCGGTGGTGCAGGCAGCGGCAAGGCGTAGGGCAAAGGTGGTCTTGCCCTCGCCGGGGTTGCCTTGCACAATGGTTACTTTCCCGAAAGGGATATACGGCTCCCATAGCCATTCAACGGTCTGCGTGTCAACCTCGCTCATGCGGATAATCTCGACGGTTTCTTCCTGCGGCGGCTCTTTCAGGCCGTAAACTGCTTCCTGGATATACTTCCCGTCTGTGATTTCTGCCCGGTGCTGCAATACCTCGTTCCAGTCCTTAAACAGCGGCACAAGGCGGTGGACGGTCAAGCCCTCCGGCACAAGCTCCGCAAGGCGGCTACAAGCGTCGTTTCCGGCTTGGTCGCTGTCAAGGCAGAGGTAAACGGTCTTGATGTTCGGACGGTCAGAAAGGAAACGCAATAGGGCTTTTTCTCCCACGCCGCCCAATGACAAATAGCTCTGCTTCTGCCATTCCTTTTTGAACAGGCAGAGGAAAGAGAGCAGGTCAACGGGGGCTTCAAAGGCAAAAAGCCTGTCGCCCTCGCCCCGGTAACAGAAATTAAAGGCTTTGTCGCTGCCTTTCACATCGAGCCGGAAGTTTCCCGCCGTTCCCTTGCTGTGGGCGTAGCGCGGTATTCCGTCCTCGTCCCGCCCCACAAATACGGCGTTGTGGTGGGCTGCGTCCTCGTAAATATCGCCGCGGGCAAAGAAAAAGCCCGTCACATCTTCATCAATGCGGCGGGCTGCTGTGAGGTAGTTCCTCGCTGTTCGGTTGTCGCTGTTTGGGGGTGGTAGCCGGAAGTCGGAAAGGGACGCGGGGCAAGGTCTGTCCGGCGGCGGTGCGGCTCCCTTTTCTCCTGTGAGAAGTTCCACGGCTTCGGTGAAGCTCTTGCCGAAAAACTCTATAACAAAATCAACGGGGCCGCCGCCCTTGCTCTGGCTGTGCCTGTACCATTTGTTTCCCCGGACGGTCAAGCTGTCGTGCCGTTTCCAGCGGTATTCATTCCCGGCGCGGGTAAGCTGCTCGCCCTGTGATTGCAGGAAAGAAACAAGGTCGGCTTGATTCGCCCGGTCTATCTGTTCTTGGGTGTAGTACAAAAATCTCAACTCCATTCATCGTTCTAAGTCGTGCCGCTTGGCGCGGGTCTGCTCCGGCTGGTCGGCTTTCAGTGCAATATCAACGCACTTGCGGATATTGTGCAGCTCGGCAACCTCGGCGCGGGTTTCTTTCAGCTTGGTATATTCCGCTGTTCTCTGCCCGCTGAGAGTGGCGTACTCTTTTTCCCATTCAGAGATAGGCAAGGTCTTTGTCCCTTTCGGCAGATTTGCATGGAGATAGCGGCTCGCTGCGTTCCATAGCGTAAGCTCGGCGCGGTGGGCTTCCTCGTACTTGTCACGCTTGCTCGTCCAGCCATTTTTCAGCTTTTTCAGCTCGTCGTGAATGGGCTTGTACTCGGTGTAGTTCTTCCCGTATTCAATCAATTTCTGCAATTCTTTCATGCGCTTCTCGGCGGTTTTCATGCCCTCCCGGATAGCGTCGGCTTGGTCGCTGACAGAGGAAAGGGCAGCGTCCAGCTCCGCAAGGGTAGAAATACCATGCTCGGAAAGATAGTTGACCGCCTTTGCAACGGTTTTCAGTTCATCGGCGGCGTGCTGCCTTTGCCAACTCTGCGAATACTTCCGGCTCTTTTCTCTCTGAACGCTTAAATACTTCATCAGCAGATTTGCAAGGCCGGGGGATTGCGGGGGCTGCTCCGGGGCGGTTTCCCGCGCCTTGAACAGTTCGCCAATCCATTCTTTGAGCTTTCCAATCTGCGCCCTGATTTCCCGGATAAGGCGGTTTGCCTTTCGGATATTCCGGTTCAGCTCGCCTTTCTCGGTGGCTATGCCTTTCTTCTCCATTTGACAGGCCGCTACGCCCATGTGGACGGTGGGCAGCTCGTCAATGCCGCGCTCGGCGTTGCTGCGGTAGTCGATACGCTCCGGGTGTCCGGCGCGTTCAAGGTAGGCGTTTGAAATATCCGCCCATGCCTTGCGCCATAAAAGCGCGTTGCCCTTGTCGTTCCAGCCTGTGAGGTCAACTTTGTGTGTCTTGTATCTGCCGCTTGGTAAGCGTATGCGCTCGCCGTTCTCGTCAAGGTCATATTCCTTTTTGGACTTCGCCGCCCATGCGCCGCGCTCGTCAAGGGGGCGCATGGTAAGCATGATATGACAATGGGGGTTGCCGCTGTCGGTGTCGTGAATGGCAAAATCAACGCACATTCCTCTTGAAACAAATTGAGAGGAACAGTATTCACGGACAAGCCGGATCTGTTCCTCTCTGGATAATTCTATGGGGAGTGCTGCGTCAATCTCTCTGGCAAGCTGGGCGTTCCCGGCTTTCTCGTAAAGCTCCACGCTGTTCCACAAGGTTGAACGGTCAGAGAAAGAGGGCGGGGCATGGGGCGGCAGTAGGATTTCCGTATGGACAACGCCGCGCTTGCGGGTGTAGTCATGGGTCATTCCGTCCCACTCGTTTGTGATTTTCTCGCCGCTTCGATAGGCGGCTGCGGCAACGGCTGACTTGCCTTTTCCTCGGCTCACAATGCCGATGTTACAATGGTAAATGGCTATGGGTATCACCTCCCGGATAGGATAACCAAACCCGCAAAAATGGTACAGACGCCAACGGCGGGTGTACTGTTTTTGTGGGTGTGCAGGGATAGCCGCGTAAGCGGCGCAAGGGGTGCAGCCCCTTGTTGCGGCAAAGCCGCCATATCGGAGCGCGGGGAAAGTTCCCTGTGCGGAGATACGCCCTCGGCAGAGCGCACACGCCCGCAAGGGTGTATAAGTGCGCCCTTTGTTCCAAAGGGATTATTCGCTTTTCCCGCCCTCGGTGCGTTTTTTCAGATAAGCCCGCGCTTCCTCGCTCGTCAGGGCAAGCCGGAGAAAGGCGGCGGCTTCCTCATCGGTCATGGTCTTGGCTTCCGGCACAATGCTCTCAAAGACTGCGCCTCGGACGACCAGCCGGTGGCTGCGCGTCCGGCGTTCCTCTTGGGATAACTTTTGCCGCAACACCTTTTCCCGATTTTCAAGCTGCCGGATTTTCTTCTTCCCGTCCTCAATCTCGGCTTGCAATTCCTCGCGTTTTTTTTCTCTCGGTTTCGTCATGGGTGGTCACTCCTTTCTACCTGTCGGCATAGAAAAAGGACAGTCGATTTCCTCGGCTGTCCTTTTGATTAGGGTGTTTGGTTTACTCCGTTCTGCTCAATAAATGGGAATATTAAATATCAATACGCCCTTTAATACATTCCTATTAAAACATCAGCTTCGATTGTCAAATGTGTGAGAGTACGCCAATCAACGCAATCTTTTTCAACGCAAAAGAGAAGCGGCGTCATTTCAATAAACGACATTCTTTGTTCTGATGACAACTGTACGGTGGCTGAAACCGTTTCTCTTGAAATGGTTTTAAGATATTTCTCAAAATATTCAACGACAGACTCATTTGAATAATCTGGATTTTTCAAGTGTGCTTGCACTTTAGTCCTGATTTCCCTCAAATGATTTTTCGTAGGAATTACTTTCACAACATATCCGTTAGGAGATAGCAATCGCTGAAATTCTTTGTAGTGTGCAGGCGAAAATATGTCTAAAATACAATCCATACTTCCGTCTTTCAAAGGGATTTTTGATAAGTCAGTAACAAACCACTTCACTGCTTTGCGCTTGTCTTTTTTTGATGCAATCTGTATTGCCTCCCTTGACAAGTCAAAGGCAAAGATGTTTCGTTCTGTTCTTTGCTGTATCTGCCTTGCATAGAAACCCTCGCCGCAACCAACATCTAAAATGTTTCTTATAGATGGCGTATCAGAAATAAACTGTATGATTTTCTCCAACACAACATCATACATGCCATACTCCAAAATTTGGTGCCGGTTGTCAAAAGACCGCTTGCTGTAGTTGGTTTTGGGCGATGATTTTAACAACAAATTTACATACCCATATCTTGAAATATCAAAGCAATGTCCATGTCTACAAATTAGGCTATTGCCTTGTATATCCATTGATTTTGTGCAAATTGGGCATTGAAAATAAACCTTGCTGTCTGCAAAGCGTGATAAATTATTATTCATTTGTTTTTCCTCCGTAATTACATCTCTGCTTCAATAAGCGAGTTATGCCATACGGATAACCGCAACATAACTCGCGGTTTTATCTTAATCTCATAAATGTAACCATTGTGTTGTCCTCCAATCAATTCCGCAGTATTACTCTGCTTTTAGAAAAAGTATAGCACAAAACTATGAACATTTCAACTCTATTTCAGCCTGTCGGCGACGTTGCTCTCTCTGGCATACCGCCGCGCCGCTTCCCGCCGTTCCTCGCTGTATGGGGCGGTCAGACGGAAAGAGAAGCGGCCTTTCTCAATGTCAAACTCCATGCAGCCCGTTTCCGGGTCTGCGTCAGTCTGCTGGCAGATCGCCGGATAACGGCGGCTGTATGCAAGCAGACGCTTTTTCAAGGCGGTGTTGTGGGTGCGGATATGGATAAGGGGGTCTTTCTCGTCAAACCAAATATCGGTGGTCTTTTCCTGCTTGGTAAGCCCTGTTCTCATGCAAACTCCTTTCTGTGCCCCTGTTACGCAATAGGGGCATTTTTCGGGTGTTTTCTCCGGCTCTTGACTTGGAGAAAACGGCGTTTTTGACGATAAAAACCGCCCGGACGTGGAATGTATCGTCGGGGCGGCTGTTATCGCAAGATTTCCGATTTTTCCGGCTCTTGACCGTCAGACGCAGATAAACACGAACTGTCGGCAAGTATCGTCTTGAGCAGCTTGTCGCGGAATGTTTCTGTGCTGCTGTGATTGAAAAATAACTCCGCAACAATAGTCTGCCCGTTTCTCTGCGTCGTGATGATACTGTCGGGGGTCTGTTCTGCCATAGGCAGCTCCTTTCTCCGGGCACAAAAGAGGGACTTCCCGTAGCCGGAAAATCCCTCTTGGTTGTCGGTTATTCTGTTTTACTGTGCGGGCTGTGCGGCGGCGGTCTGCGCCTTTCTCCTTGCCCGGTATTCCCGCGCCTTGATACGCTCATACTCCCGCTGCTTTTCAAGGTTTCGCGCCCGGTACTCCCTTGAATACTTCCGGTGGTAGGCGCGGCTCTTTTCCTTTTTGGCTTCTTCGATTTCTTCCCGCATTTGCCGGATTTCCTGCTCTGTCGGCTCTGCAAGCTGCGTTACTTCGTTCTCAAATCTGCCGATATAGTTGAAATATATGCTGATGTGCTGGATTGCGTATCTCGCCCTTTTCTGGTCGCGCTCATGCACTTCAATCCTGCTGATAAACTCGTTGAGAATGGCGGGGGTGAGGTCAGTAAAGGCGGCATGGCGTTCCGTCAGCTTCAAAAACTTCTGCGCCCGTCCTCCCGCGTTCTCATAAGCGGATAGCTGCTCTTGGAGTATGGAAAGCTCCGTTTTCAATGCGTAGTATTCTTCTGAATACTTCTGCGACATTTGCTCGTAGCGGTCTTGCGGGATAGTGCCGAGGGCGTTGTCCTCATAGAGCTTGTTCAGCACCTTGTCGATCTGTTCAAGGCGCGTCGTGATTTGTGGGATACGCTTCTGCTGCTTTTTGGTCTGGTCGGTCTGCTGCATGGCAAGGTTCTTTTTCACTAAGGCTTCAAACTCCGCCCGGTTGCTGATAGAATAGTCCTCGATTTTCTTCAGCACTTCCGCGACGGTCTGCATGAGCAAGTCCGCGTCAATGATGTGCGGGGAATGGCATTTGGGGTTTTTGGCTTTTCCCTTGTGGTACTCGCTGCAATAGGCAACGTGCCGCTTGCCGCCGTTTCTGTAATCTATGCGGATGTGCATTTTGCGCCGCAATCCTTACAGAAAAGCAAGCCCGACAAAGGGTGGATTTCCCCGTCCCCGTTGGGGCGTCTGACGGGCGCGTTTTCCAAAATCCGCTGTGCGGTTTCAAAGTCGGCGCGGTCAATAATCGGCTCATGCACATTTTCGGTTATCTGCCATTGGCTCCGGTCTACATAGTGGTTCCGCTTGTCCCGGAAATGCTTTGTAGTCTTGAAGTTGACTACATCGCCGCAATACTCCTGCCGTGTAAGGATATGGGTCAAAGTGGCTTTGTTCCACTTGTAACGGTTATCCTCATTGAGCGCCCTGTTTTTGCACGTTCCCCGCCCGCGCTCTTTCATGTAGAATGTGGGCGTTGGGATTTGCGCCTGCGTCAGATATACGGCGATTTGGTTGCGGTTTTTCCCGTCCAGAAACAGGCGAAAAATCAAACGGACAACTCCGGCGGCTTCCTCGTCGATTATCCAAAAATCCTTGTTGTCCGGGGATTTGACATAGCCATAGAGAGCTTCGGTGGCAATCGGCTTTCCACTCATGCCCTTCGTCTTAATGCCGGTCTTTACTTTCTTGCTGATGTCCTTTGCGTACCACTCCGACATGATGTTGATAAAGGGCGCAAACTCCAATGTGTCGGGCTTCTCGCTGTCTATCCCGTTGTTGACCGCGATAAAGCGCACATTGTTCCGTCTGAATATCTCCATAGCGTTGCCGACTTGGAGATAGTCGCGCCCCCAGCGGGTCATGTCTTTCATAATACACACGCCGATTTTACCGTTTTCTACGTCCTCTATCATGCGGGAGTAGGCGGAGCGGTCGAAAAATCTGCCGCTTTCATCGTCGTCAATGTAGTGCCGGATATTCGTCAATTTTAGCTGTCTGGCGTAGCTTTCCAAAAACTTCTTCTGGTTCTGTATGGAGTTGCTTTCGCCGCCGTCCCTGTCCTCGTCGCCTACGGAAAGGCGGGAGTAAAGGGCTGTGATTTTGTTGTAATCATTCATGTGCATATCCTCCTGTGCGTCCATGTAGAGTTCTTTACACTTAAGATTATGCACTCCATCGGGCAGAGCCGTACTCCGCGCCCTTGCGGTATTTCTTCGCGTTTTTCCCTTTGACATAGACTATCAAGCGGATAATCACCGCACCGACAATGCCGACAAGCAAATCCAACGGGTAAACGCTCGGCAAGGCGTTTTCAAAGGCTGCGGAAAATCCTTGTGTGATATTCAGTATCTTTGCAGAAATATCCGCGCCGGGGGCAAGCCGCACCGCCTGTCCGACTTTATCAAAGAGATAGACAAAGAACACATAGGGGATATTCGGAAGTATCAGCTTTTTGTAGTTGATCTGCTTCATATCTCGCGCCCCCTGTCCATTTTCTTTACCTTGTCGCGGGCGGCGTTAAGCTGCTTCGCCTTGTCCTTTGCAGCGGCAAGGGCTTTGCGGATAGAGGGCTTTTTCTCCCGGTTCAGCTTCTTTGCGGAAAACTCTTGAAACGCTGCGGTCATAACGTCCGCGTCCCGGCCTTTGAAAAACACAAGGTAACGGGTCTGCTCGCCCTTAACCTTTTTTAGCGAAAAATCTATGTTGTATTTCTTCGCCGTACTCTCAAAGGCTTTAATATTGCTGTCGGTGATCTCGATGTTGGAAACACCCGCGTTCTGCTTCATAAGCTGCCGCATGGTCTGTTTCCCATGCGCGGGTTTGCTTTTCTGCTCCAAAAACTTTTGGATTGCTTTCTGTAACGCCTGTTCGGTAAGCCGCGCCGCGCCTTTTCCCACTTTGACGTATAGGGCAATCGTTTTTTGGGTTACTTCCTCCTGCAAGGTATCAACTCCTTTCCCGGTAAAGTGCGGCTATGCTCATTCGCCGCCGTATAAGTCGTGATTGACAAGGGCGGTATAGTAGCTGTCAATGGTACTCGGCGCGTTGAACAGCACCGCTTTTAGATACTGCTTGATGTTGCGCACTTTGGTTGTGTTCTCCCTCATGCAATCCAAAACAAACTCAATATGGCTGCTGTTCAGCTTCAAAAACTTGGATTTCACCAATTCGGCGGGGTAGTCGTCCCCGGCAATACGGATTGTCTTTCGGGCTGTGCAGACGGTTTCCAGCATAAGGTCAACAATCTCGTCCAAACGGTCTTTGTCAATTTTGCAGTTTTGAATGAGATGGTCGTATTCGATATTGTCCTTGATAATCTCCCTGTAAATCTCTACTGCGCTATTGCTTTTCGCTTCCGTTCTTTTCCTTTCCGGCGGCGTAGCCGCTTCGCCATGCGCAAAGGGCAAGGGGTTTAGGGAATGGAAAGGAATGGAATCGGTACTTGATAAATCAGTAATTGATTGTTCTTTACTTAATATATCTTTATTTAATTGCGTTGGATTTTCCAACGTAGGTTTTTCCTGCGTAGGTTTTTCCAACGTTGGATTATCCAATGTTGGATTTTCCAATGTAGGTAAATCCAATATAGGCGGCTGTCCGCCGCTGGTAGCTGCTTCCGGCTCTCGCGGCTGCGGCTGCTCGTATATGACGTAATCTGCGCCCCGCAAGCGTCCCTTTTCGTCGCGCTCCCGGCTGCGCACGATATATCCGGCTTTTTCGAGTTCCTTTACCGCTTCGCGGATTGCGTCGATCTTCTCCCGGTTGATATGGGATAAGCCCGCAAGGGTATAATCCCAATCTTCGGGCAGCGAAAGCATTTGCGACAACAAGCCCTTTGCCTTTAAGGACAATTCCTTGTTTCGCAAGTGGTGGTTGCTCATAACGGTATATCCCGTATTTCGCTCCACTCTGAAAACTGCCATATTTCCTCACTTCCTCTCTTGGTATGCGTGGACAATTAGAAAGCCGTTTTCGGCTGTTTTGGTATTGCAATATGCCCTTTGCCGTTTTCGCGTCTGCAAAGCCGCATGGCACAAGGGCTTTTGCCCGTCTATTTGTCCATGCTGGCGTGCGTTTTCCGCGTCCTTTTGCCGGGGCAATAGGGACACTCTTTGAAAACGCAAAACTCATATTTCCACCCGGGGCGGTAGAAACGGCAAGTGCCGCAATCTTCATCATCTCCGGCACAACCGGATTGATAGCGGTCAAATCCCGGCTTCTGCTGCATGAGCAATTCAAACGCCCGCTGCTTGCCCTTTGTGAAATACATTCCGGCTGCACCTCCTTTCCTGCGGGCATAAAAAAACGGCGTTACTTTCTCCCCCAAAGGGGTTAAGGTAACGCCGTTTGTGTGCGTATTCAGTTTTTAACACATTCCCTGTCTATCCGCTGTCCGCAAAACCATTGATTTTATTAGCTTTTTGCCGCTATCGCTATCACACCTCATTATTTGGCATCCAGGTTATAATCTTAATTCCATTTGATTATTCTTACTTCTCAATCCAGCCAATAAAGGTACTGACCTTTTCGAGATCCTCCTCATTCATGGTTCTCAGCTTCTCGCATAATTCACGATACGGGGTTTTTGCATCGTCCAGTGGAGCGAAAAATTCTGCCGGTGTCATATCAAAATACGAGATGATATTGAACAGTTCCCTGAGAGACGGCAAGGCCGCTCCGCTGGTTATACCACGAATGTATGAGCCACTCTTGTCCAAATCCAAACTCATCTTGTGTTCGGAAATATTCTTTGCTATTCTCAGTTCAGTAATTCTGATACGAATAAATTCATCATACTGCGTGTTGGCCACTTCTGTCCCTCCTTCCTCAATTATTGTAGTATGAATTGGAAGGCAGTGTTGGTAGCAAGAAAATGAATTTTCGCTTTATCCTTTCTTGTATTGGTGATATAATTACCAATATCGGGTTTTGATTGGCGATACCAGTATGAAGTATCTCCAAAGGAGAGATTTTTATGAATTTATTCGCTGTCAGTTTCTTTGGACACAGAGAAGTTGATGATCCGTTTGTGATTGAACGACAATTAGAAGCAATCATCCGTGAGCTGCTTCTTGCCAAAGAATATGCCGAGTTCCTTGTAGGGCGAGACGGAGAATTTGACCAGCTTGTTTCATCAACGATCCGCAGATGCAAGCGAACGATCCGGGATGACAACAGTTCTCTCGTTCTTGTACTGCCATATATGACGGCAGAATACCGGAACAATGAACAGTCATTTCATGAGTATTATGATGAAATCGAAATCTGTGTCGAATCCGCAGAAAAACACTTCAAGTCCGCCCATCAAGTCAGAAATCGGTCCCTGGTTGACCGTTCGGATTTGGTTATTTTCTGTGTCGAACACGATTCTGGCGGAGCTTATCAGACCATGCGATATGCAAAAAAGGCAGGGGCAAAGATTATGAATCTGCCAGATGTACCTCGTTGACTTTCGCATTATTTTTCTCGGAAAGGAAGAACATGAATAAAAAGAAACGAATAGCCATTTTATTTGCTGTCATTATTGTTGTGGCAGTTGGAATTATTATTGCTGTGACTTCACATCAGAAAAAGGAAATGGACTTCGATAAATTTGCTGACCGTTTTGAAAAGAGCGCAGAAGAAGTTCTTGGAGAAGATGTAAAGAAGGTCTCCAAAACAGAACTCGCAGCCACACTTACCTACGGAGATCAAAACGACAAGGATAATAACATTTACTACCGTATCCTTAAAACCACCTTTTACGAGGGAGACCCGGCAGAAATCACCGGATTACATACGGAAGCCCTGGGAGCGCTTTTCCCGGTTGACAGTATGGACAGCTGTGAGGAAATGATGATTCAGGACTGGCCCGGCGCTCTATATAAGAAGGGCGACACGGCATTTCTGTGCTGGACGTATTCTCCAGAAGTTACTTATGTTCTGGAATACACTCCAAGCAAAATTGATGATTCAGAAATTATCAAAATGGCCAAAAGTGCCGAACTTGTAGATGAAGAATAAATGTTAAAGAGCCACGACTGTCACTCACATCTAATGGAGCAATAGCGGTGGCTCTTTCTTAACCATACTATCTATATTGTGCTTTGTAGTTTTCCCCCCAAGACCACATGGCATCCAGAATGGGTTTTAGACTGTACCCTAATTCGGTTAATGTATACTCCACACGAGGCGGCACTTCTGCATAAACTTTTCGGTTTACCAGTCCGCTTGCCTCCATATCTCGAAGCTGAGCAGTCAGAACCTTTTGAGATACATGACCGATTGATTTTTTTAATTCACCAAAGCGTTTGGTACCAGGCATCAGATCACGCAGGATTAAAACTTTCCATTTATCCCCGATCAGCGTTAAAGTTGTTTCCACCGGGCAAGCCGGCAAATCTTTTTCCAAAGAAACGGTCGTTTTCTGCTCATCCATTGTATTACCTCCAATAGTTTCCTTTTAGTAACTACGGCACAATATTGTGCTTACTTTACGAATTATCCTTACAGCGCTATTATAATATCAGCGAAAGAAAAAAGCAATCTTTCCAAAGAAAGCATTCAGGAGGTAATCACCATGAACAAAGTCGTTGAATTTTTACAGGCAAACCCTGTCCAGTATCTTGCTACCGTTGGTCGTGATGGCAAGGCCAAATGCCGTCCTTTCATGTTCTGCTTTGAGCAGGACGGAAAGCTGTGGTTCTGCACCAACAACACCAAGGACGTTTACAAGGATATGCAGGAAAATCCCTATGTGGAGGTTTCTGTATCCAGTCCCAGCTATGAATGGATTCGTCTGAGTGGCAAGGCAGTGTTTGAAAACAACATGGCTGTGAAGGAAGGCTGCATGAACAACCCGATTGTCAAAGGTCAGTACCAGACTGCCGATA
The DNA here is from genome assembly GCF_052064095.1 of Blautia sp. HCP3S3_C4. Taxonomy (NCBI): domain Bacteria; kingdom Bacillati; phylum Bacillota; class Clostridia; order Lachnospirales; family Lachnospiraceae; genus Blautia; species Blautia sp. HCP3S3_C4. The sequence continues at coordinate 87,125 of NZ_JBQHWF010000013.1, read as the reverse complement.
ACCCTATCTTCGAGGTGTTCTATCTGGAAGATCCCCACGGCGTGATTGCCGACTTCTCCGGCAATCCTCCTTACGAGTTCTAAGAAGAACCGAAAACAATAATCTTCGGGGCAAGGTGAAATTCCTGACCGGCAGTAAAAGCCTGCGAGCAGAAACGCTGATGCGGTGACATTCCGTAGCCGACGGTATAGTCCGGATGAAAGAAGATGTGATAAGGCTTACCCCGCAGATGATAAATCCATCTGCGGGGTTTTGTCTTAAATCCAAATCATATCTCTCAAGGAGAATTATGCGTAACGTTACCAATGCCAAAATTTCTGTTCGCACCATTACCATGACTGCACTCTTGTCTGCGATTGCCTATATTCTTGCATTCGTAGAGTTCCCGATTCCTCTGTCGCCAGCTTTTGCCCGAATGGATTTCTCTGATTTTCCAGCTTTGATCGGAGCCTTTGCTTTTGGGCCAATAGTTGGTACACTGATTGAGCTTGTAAAGAATACATTGCAGCTTCTTTCCACCTCCACAGGAGGAATCGGAGAATTTGCAAACTTTCTCATGGGCGCATCTTTTGTTTTTACTGCCGGATTGATTTATCAATATCATAAAAGGAAAAAAGGTGCATGGATTGCCGGGATTGTCGGCAGTATTGTGATGGGAATCGTAGCCGCTGCTGCAAACTATTTTATTCTTCTTCCATTATTTGAACAGTTTATGCCTCTGGAACAGTTGATTGCTACTTTTAGAGAATTTATTCCATTTATCCATACCAAACTGGATGTGGTTCTTTATAATGCGTTCCCTTTCAATTTTCTGAAAGGGCTTGTAATCAGTTCTGTTACGATGTTAGTCTATAAAAGGCTGCGCCCAGTGTTAAAAGGTGCGGTCTGAAAGGAGGGGTCCGAAATGGAAAGCAATAAATATTTGTCCTATCTCGTTGAAGAAATACACACCACCGTAGTCGCAACAGTAGATGATTCGGGTTTGCCGGTTACAGCTGCGATTGATATGATGGATGCTGATGAAAACGGTGTTTATTTTCTGACCGCAAAGGGGAAGGGTTTCTATGACAGGCTGAAAAAGCGTGGGGCTTTGGCTTTGACCGGCATGAAGGGCGAAGACACCATGCACTGCGCTGCGCTTTCTATTCGGGGAAAGGTGCGGGAATTAGGCAGTGAGTTTCTTCCCAGACTGTTTGAAAAAAATCCCTATATGAATGAAATATATCCGGATGCAGCGTCCAGAAATGCGTTGACCGTTTTTGTCATTTACGAAGGAAGCGGGGAATGGTTTGACCTGTCCAAAAAGCCGATTGAGCGTGCCAGCTTTACTTTTGGCAGCGCAGAGGAAGTGCGGGAAGGTTATTTTATCACAGATGCCTGTATCGGTTGCAAGCTCTGCTATTCCAAATGTCCTCAAAGGTGCATTGATATTTCCGAAAAGCCTGCGGTCATTCATCAGGAAAATTGCCTGCATTGCGGTAACTGCTATGAGATCTGTCCAGCCAGAGCTATTGTGAAACGGGGATAATGTCATGAATCAAGACGATAGAAGAAGATTTTTAATTGAAGAACTGTTACGAGAACGTCCTTCCTGCCGCCGTCAGGAGATACCGGAAGAACCAGACTTCCAGAAGATGCTGTTGCGTGGGCTAATGAATGTCCGGCAGCCGAGCGTTGTCAGCCGTCACTTCCTGGAAGTACAGGACGCCTATCTGCAGGAAGAAGTAAAGAGAAAAGGAATTACCCGGCTGTCCGATCTGTCACCGATACAGGATAGCATCTACCTTTGGCGTGGAGATATTACCTTGCTGGAATGCGGAGCAATCGTCAATGCGGCCAACAGCGGTATGACTGGCTGTTACCAACCCTGCCACAACTGTATTGACAACTGTATCCATACCTATGCCGGGCTTCAACTTCGCCTGAAATGTGCTGAGATCATGGAACAGCAGGGCTATGAAGAACCCACCGGACAGGCCAAAATCACGCCTGCTTATAACCTTCCCTGCAATTATGTCATTCACACGGTAGGTCCCATCGTGCGGGGAGAATTGACACGGCAGCACTGTGAACTTTTGAATTCCTGCTATCGTTCCTGTCTGGAACTGGCGGACAAAAACGGCGTGGGTAGTATTGCGTTCTGCTGTATCTCCACCGGTGTTTTTATGTTCCCAAATGACAAGGCAGCGGAGATTGCTGTGCGAACTGTGCGGGAATATAAGAAGAAAACCGGAAGCAGGATCGAGGTGATATTTAATGTTTTCAAAGAACAGGATGAACGAATTTACAGAGAACTGCTCCAGACAGATTGACCGTCTGAAGCAGGTGCTGGGAACAGCGGATGCTGTCCTGATTGGTGCCGGTGCGGGGTTATCTGCCTCCGCAGGACTTACTTATAGCGGAGAGCGTTTTGAACGCTATTTTTCGGATTTTCATCAGAGATATGGAATCACTGATATGTACTCCGGCGGTTTTTATCCTTATGACACGCTGGAAGAATATTGGGCATGGTGGAGCCGTCATATTTTTTACAACCGCTATGCGGATGCACCTGTACCAGTATATCAGGTGCTTCTGTCACTGGTGAAAAACAAAGATTATTTTGTGCTGACCACAAATGTGGATCATCAGTTTCAGAAAGCCGGCTTTGACAAACAGCGATTGTTTTATACACAGGGAGACTATGGCTTGTGGCAATGCTCAAAGGCTTGTCATAATAAAACGTATGACAATGAATCTTCTGTCCGTCGGATGGTAGAACAGCAGCAGGATATGAAAATCCCGTCAGAATTGATTCCCCATTGTCCGGTATGCGGAGCGCCAATGATAATGAATCTCAGATGCGATGATACTTTCGTACAGGATGAGGGATGGTATGCCGCCGCAGAACGATATTCTGACTTTGTAAAGCAGCATAGGAGCGGAAAAATCTTGTATCTGGAGTTAGGTGTTGGGAATAATACGCCAGCCATTATTAAATATCCCTTCTGGCGTATGACTCTGCAAAATCCGAACGCAATTTATGCGAGCATCAATCTCGAAAATATGATGATTCCTCAAATTGAAAATCAGTCCATTTTAATAAACATGGATATTGCTTCCGCTGTGAAAAGGCTGTCCCAAAAGGAATGAATATTGTCAAAAATAGCAAAAAGACGCCACGATCTACACTCCAATCGGAGCATAGACCGTGGCATTTTGATTTACCGGAGAGGTTTCTTTTCCTCTTTTTCCTGTTCTTTTTTCTTGTCGATATTCAGAATCGTTTCAACCGTCTGCTTGGCGATCAGATATTCCTGCATTTCTTTCTTCACCTGACGGTACTCCGCATAGGCTTGTTTTTTCTCAATCAGGAGCCGGTTAAACTCCTCATGCAGAACCTGACGGGAAGGAACCTTTTTTCCATCCAGCTGGTCAAAGGCTTGCTTCGCCGCTTTATGCAGCATCAGCTCATCACGATGTTCTTCAAAAAACGTTTTGCTGTACCCGGACTTGCGATACGCTTCGTAGGTCTTTCTGGTCTTGGAGTAATTGTTGATGTGGGTCTGCAATGCTCCAATCTCAACCATTCGTTTCTCAGCCACCTTAATGGAATCGGAAAGTTCAGAGAATCGAGTGGTCAGCTTGTCTGTGAGAGCGACCAAGTCCTCATAGCTGTCCACACCTTTTTCTTTCAGAAGGCAGACTGTCCTGGCAGCTTCTTTACGGTTGTATTTCTTTGCCCACTTCTCATAGCCAACAGATTTTCCTTCCGCCATCTTGGACTGAATATCAATGAGAAGGTGGAACTGCTTCTGTTCAGGAGCCTCCCGGAAACCACCCTTAGACTTGTGCAGGCTTTTCCCGGAGATAACGGCACGGAGTTCTTCTTCACTGTATCCCTCGCCAAGAGAACGCAGACGAATAAACCGCTTCTGTTCCTTTCCCCGAAACGCTGGCTGCTTTCCATCCTTATACTCGAATCCCATATCAGCAAGAGCCTGAACGAAATTCTCAAAACTCTTGGGCTTCTCTTTGAGTACCGAGTCGATAGCTTCACAAAGCTCGTCACGCTGGGTTCGCTTTTTTGGGAAAACCGTCCGTTTCTGACGCTCCCGGTAGGGCTTCGGCGTGATAATGGAAAGTCCATGCTCCGCACAAACACGGTCACTCAGTTTCTGTACTGCCAGCCCGGAAAGGAAGAAGTTATTGAACTTCCGGGAGCAATCAACGGAAGTAGAATTATAAATGATATGATTGTGTATATGGGCTTTGTCAATGTGGGTTGCCACAATAAAAGCGTGTTTACCCTTCGTCCAGCGCATCGCCGTCTCATAGCCAACCTGATTTGCTTCTTCCGGTGTTATTTCTTCGGGCTTAAAAGATTGGCGAATCTGATAAGCGATGATATTGTTCTTCTGCTGTCTGCCCGTGATGTGCTGATATTGCCGTTTGGAAAGCAGAAATTCCTCATCAGCAGTCTTGGGATCACATTCATAGGAACTGATAAATTCGCCGTTGTTGGTCTTTGCTGCGTTTTGGGAGTAGTCGGTACGATCAGCCAGACACTGAGCAACCGATTTGCCTTTGTTTACATGGAGTGCAATCAGCCTTGTAGCTGCCATTCATTCACCGTCCTTTCCGAAAGAAAAAGCCACCCGTAGGTGACTTCCTCAAAATTATCTAAGCATCTTTTCCCGATCTTCCGCACCACGCAGATATGCCAGTTTTACCAGATGCAGCTGAAGGGTATACAGGCTGTTTATGGTGTGTTCGCATTGTTCCCAAAGGGCTGTATTCGATTTTCCCACGATACCAGCCAAAGTATGAACAGCTTCATCTGCCACACTTTGCAGTTCTGCATACCGTTCATCATTTCCGGCAATCTCTCCGATGGCATCATTAAAAGTAACATCAAAGTAATGCTCCATAAATCCTCTGTCCATCCGTTTCTCCCATCTTAATAACAAATAAATTCCTTGATATGATTTCCCAAAGTTTCAAGTTTTACAACCGCCCATACCAACAGAAAGATTATAAGGATTGCCGCTAATCCCATACCGGCAAGGATAGCCAGGGAAGTCCACAGTGCCTTTACGATGCAGTAGATGGAGCAGCCTGCAATCACCAGGAGCAACAGAGCGATCACATAAGAGGAAATGTTGGTGATCAGATTTCCGAGGATACAAGCAACAGTTACAATGAACAACAACGGCAGTGCCAATACTTTCAATACTATCTTCATAGGAACAACCCCTTTCTTTTGACCATATTGTACATTGAGAAGTGACGAACTGCAATGATGTCACCACCTATGTAACAGCCAAAAAGCGTTGAGCATAAAAAAGGGCGCACTGGCTATTTGTGAACCAATGCGTCCCGTTCAATCTGTTTTCAGTTCGACAAACTGAAATTTGAGTCTCTGTAAAACTGGAATTAACCCATACAATTATTTTAATTTAATGGCTACTGAACAATAGCCCATTTTTCGGCGGGCACGAAAATAGCCAGCAGATATGTAAGCAGCTTCAAAAAGACGCACTGAATCTTGCGGAGATTCAGCACCAAAACGGACATAGCAATCACATGGGCAGCGGTTTCCCGCAGTTTTGCGGTCACCAGCCCCATGCCGCATTTGCGCTTCGCCAAGCTAAATCTGCGCTCCACTTCTACACGCTCACACTCATCCCGGTAATCCTGCGCCTTATCTCTGGTTTCGCCCTTCTTTGGGCGACCCAGTGCCGGACCGGATAGCCGGATTCCGTGTTCCTTGCAATAACTGAGATTCTCACGGTTTCGGTAGATCTTGTCCGCCAGAATGCGGCTGGGATAATGCCCTTCCCGCTCCCGGAACCGTTCCGTCATCTCCTGCAGATTCCCGGCTTCATTGTAAGCATCAAAGGAACAGCATTCCAACCGTGTCCACCCATCCACAACACTGATGTCCAACTTCGCACCAAACTCCACTGGCTTTCCCACTTTTCCCCGTACAATGGGACGAACGAAGGGCTGACTTATACTGACAATTCGGTCAGACACGCTGTGGGTGCGGTTATCGTACATGTACTTCTGCTGTTCATAGATGGTGCGGATCGTATCCAGACGTTCCATCTGTCGCGTGGTCAGAGATTTCCCAAGGGTCAGTTTGCCATCTATGGCATCGAGGTCACGTCGGAGATAAGTCAGCTGTTTTCCAATTGCTTTGCGGGTCATCTTGACGGTATGCTTGCGGCATCTTGTGTATTTCAGGTAATCCTTCCGGGCACGCTGGCGGTAAGTCCGGGGCTTCTTCCCATCTGCGGGATCATGGAGAACATCCAGAATCTTCTCGGCATTCTCTCTGGCCTCATTGAGCAGAGAAACGTCCTGGGGGTAACGGATATTGGACGGTGCACAGGTGGCGTCCACGATCATTGTGCCGCTGTTTCCGCCAGCTCCTGGGTGGTCATCAGAGTCATCATTGTCGTCCTCGGATTCTGCATCTTTTGCCTGACGCTCCTTTGCGTCCCGCACGATCATCTCATTGATCTCACCCAGAACTTCCGGCGTCAACCGCTTGCGGAAATACACCATCAGGGATGGATCAAAGGGCAGCTTTTCGTCATCATAGCCGGGATACCCACAGAAGTACTGAAGATACGGGTTCTCCTGGATCTGAAGTGCAGTCTCCTCGTCGGAGTAGCCATACTCCGCCTGAATGATGCAGGCGCCCAGGGCCAGCCGCAGTGGTTTGGCTACATTACCTTTGCGGTTGGTAAACAGAGCGGCGTACCGCTTCTCAATCTCCAGCCAGGGGATCGTCTGGGCTTTCTTTACCCAACGGTTGCTTTCCTTTAGATTCATGCCCACTGGCTGTTTGAAATCCGCCAAGCTGATCTGACCATTGCTGTAACGATACATAGCTGTCCTCCAAGTGCAAGGCTTTTGCCTGATTCTTGCGTTTTTCGATACTCTTATTATATCACGAATCAGCCTCAACAGCTTGCACTGCAAGGATTTTTCAATTATTCAGCAGACATTAATTTAGATATTCACAATATTACTTGCCACAGTATCTCGAAAAACATTATCATGTTCTACCAGGAGCATGGTCGGGGCAAACTCCGTTATGAGCTGTTCAATCTGCATACGTGAGTACACATCAATAAAGTTGAGCGGTTCATCCCATACATACAAGTGTGCCTTTTCACAAAGGCTTTTCGCAATTAGGACTTTCTTCTTTTGCCCGCCAGAAAAGTCTTTAATATCCTTTTCAAACTGTACACGCTCAAAGTCCATTTTCCTAAGAAGTGCCTTGAACAGACTTTCATCAAGGTTGTTTTCTTCTGCAAACTCGGAAAGGGTTCCACATAAATACGATGTATCCTGTGGCACATAAGAAATTACAAGCCCAGAGCCAAGTGTTACTGTACCCGTATAATCTATGGACTGCCCGACTACCAACTTTAATAGGCTACTTTTGCCACTGCCGTTCTTCCCGTCAAGCACAATGCGTTCTCCCTGTCTTATTTCAAACGAAACGGGTTCACAAACTGAAATGCCATCATAACAAACTACTACATTCGATAATGATGCAATCAAATCTGTATGGTAATTAAGCGGTTGTATCTTGAGTGCTTCTGCGGTTTCCATATTTTTCAGCAATGCTGATTTTTGTTCGATTGTCTGTTGTTGTCTCGCTTCTATAGATTTTGAACGCTTCATCATTTTGGCGGCTTTATGACCGACATAACCTTTATCTGCTGCCCCAATTTTGGAAGCTTCTACACGTTCAGACCATACTGCAGAGCGTTTTGCCGACTGCTGTAATCGTCTGATGTCCTTTTGCAAACGTTCGTTCTGAGCCAGTTCAAATTCTTGCTGTCGCTCAAAATTTGACATCCATGATGAAAAGTTTCCTCTTTGCACTTCGATATTCGCTCGGTTAATCGATAGAATATGGTCAACACAATCGTCAAGAAAGCGACGATCGTGAGAAACTAAGATGAATCCCTTTTTCTTTTTCAGATATGTCGCCACACTTTTTCTCGCTTTGGCATCCAAATGGTTGGTAGGTTCATCAATCAGTAGGAAATGCCCTTCATTAAGAAAAAGAGCGGCAAGCAAAACCTTTGTCTGCTCTCCGTTGGAAAGTGTTTCAAAAGGTCGCCAAAGCACATCGACATCAACATCAAGATAAGAAAGTTCTCGCATAAGTTCCCATTCTTCCGCAAGTGGGCAAACCTCCTGCAATATATCCTCTGTAATACGATTCTTATCTGAAACGGGATAAGGAAAATAATCAAACTGTACGGATGATAGGATTTTTCCGCTATACTCATATTTCCCAAGCAGAAGATTCAGAAAGGTTGTTTTACCTCGTCCGTTTCTGCCCACAAAACCAAGCTTCCAATCGGTATCAACCTGGAAACTGACATTTTCAAAAACATTATCATAACTTGTCGGATATGAAAACGTAAGGTTTTCAATTTTAATCATTGACATAAATATTATCCTCCTTTGCGTGTCATACGATACAAAGTCGGTTCGGTGAATGTTTACTCCGTATAGATTTCACCAAAAGGAACCGACACTATACGGAGTGAATCATGTGTAACTATCTGTTCTGCACTATTCATAAAGCACCTCCAAAACAAAATAAGAGCCGCAAGAAAGTTTATCCTTGCAGCTCGTCATAGCATAATAACACCACTAAGCAAAAGTGGCAACAGCACTATATTGAGTAAGATAGACATATAACTTTCTTGCAATAGACACAATAATGCCAAAGTATAGCACTACCGCATATTTTGATTTTATTTGCAAGAAAAGTTAATCATCTTTCCACCTCTTTCTAAATTTCAAAACATTATACCATAAATCGCAGGCAAATACAAGTGGTTACAAGAATTTAACAAATCGCTTATAATACAATCATATAACTTTACTCATTCCTTACTGACCGTAAAATTCAAAGTTTCTGTTCCCTATAAAATTAGTTTATCGGGATTTACCAAATTGCCAAACAACGATTGATCGAACTATCAAGTTCTCTACTTGCCATGATTATAGCACATGGATATGAATAATTCTACCAGCTAAACACGGTTGTTTTTCCCTATGTAAAGCCGCAGTCAAAACTGCGACTTCCCGACAAATTATCGGATTACTGAATGGAGGACAACCTGACAAGGACTTCTTTCATGTCCGTCCAGATTTCTTCCAGACGTTCCTGCAAGTCCTTAATGTCGGCTTCATAGATGTTGCCGGTCTCATTGGCTCGTTTTGCGTACTGATTCAGGTTGTTGGAACAGATTCGCAGAAGCGAAACCAGTGCTTTCACATCCTGCAAATCCAGATTGATACAGTAGCCGTCCAGAGCCATTTTTCTCAGATATGCCCCCATACTGCGGATACCAAGCTCGTCCATCTTCTGATGGATTCGCTCGACCTCCTCCTTGGATGCCAGGAAATGAACATCCTGGTCTCGCTTTGCCATTACAACACCTCCTCGTAGCCCTCAGAGCGTTTTGCCGGCGGGATATGCTCGGACTTAGATTTCAGATCAGCCAGAACAGAGGGGCGTTCCGCTTCTCCTTTTTCAGCACGGCTTTCCACCGTGTCCTCCATATTGAGTGCCGCATCCAGCTCCGCAAGCCGCTGACTTTTTGCCACAAGTTCCGCTTCCTGGGGGAATGGTTTTCCAAGTTCTGCTTTTGCCGCTTCCTGCTGATTGTAGAGATTGGTCAGTTGTTCATTGGCTCTTTCCAACCGCTCAGGAATGCCAGAAAGTGCGTTATCCAGTCGGGTGATATTTCCCCTGGCATCCGTGCCAAGTGCTACACGGTGGCTCATAGCCCCTTTCAGAACGATGTCAAACTCACTTCGGAAGCTGTCATAGGAAAGCTCCATCCGGAAACCTCGGTAGCTGCCCAACGGAACCGGATCAGCACTTTTTGTCTCCTTGCAGGCGGCAAGAATGATTTCACCGGCATCGGCTTTTTCCGCATAATGTCTGCCCATGATTTCCATACCACAGAATCCCTCGGAGATCTGCGGATGTGCCTCCACGGTCTTGATGTCCGCTTCAAAGCCATGGATATAGCCTGCCTGCTTTTCAATCTCAGCCGGGAAGTATTTCAGGAGCTTATCCTCCATGCGGTACTGCTGGCTCTGGTGGTCAGCTTTCAGCACTTTCAGCCTTGCTACATCAATATCCAAGTCCATCTTTTCCTTGATGAGCGGATTACCGGCGCACAGTGCTTTGATCTCCGCATAGGAGAGTGCCTGCTCATCCACATCGTCACAGGAACGAACCGGAGATTTGGAGGTCATGATCTGAGAGATAAATTTCTGCTTATTCTCCAGGGTCTGATACAGATATGCGTCGAATGTTCCCTCAGTCACATACTGATAGACCTGAACCTCTTTATTCTGATTGCCCTGACGGATGATACGACCGTTTCTCTGGGTCATATCGGACGGACGCCAGCCCACATCCAGATGATGAACCGCCACCAGTTTGTCCTGCACATTGGTTCCTGCGCCCATTTTCTGTGTGCTGCCAAGCAGCACACGCACCTGTCCGGTACGAACCTTGGCAAAGAGTTCTTTCTTTTTTGCTTCAGTATCCGCATCGTGGATAAAGGCAACTTCCTCGGCAGGTACACCGTTTGCCATCAGCTTGGTTTTGATGTCGTCATAGACATTGAAGGTGCCATCGTTTTTTGGTGTCGAAAGGTCGCAGAACAATAACTGTGTCAGCTTGTCTGCCTGACCTTTCTGCCAGATACGGAGGACATTTCCCACACAGGCATTGAGCTTGCTGTTCGGGTCATCCGGCAACAGTGGGTTCATCAGCCGCTGATCCAGTCCCAGCTTCCGTCCATCGCTGGTAATCTTGAGCATATTGTCCACAGACGGGTCAATCATACCGGCATGAACATCCGCAGCTCTTTCGGAAAGGGAAGCAACCATATCCTTCTGATACTCAGAGGGCTGCACCACAATCGTCTCAAATTTCGCTTCGGGAACCGGAAGATGCAGCTGGTCTGAGGTCTTGATGTCGGCTACTTCCTTGAACATATTCATCAGTTCAGGAAGGTTGAAGAACTTGGCGAATCGGGTTCTGGCACGATAGCCGGTTCCTTCAGGAGCCAGCTCAATGGCCGTCGTTGTCTCGCCAAAGGTGGATGCCCAGGAATCGAAATGAGTCAGATTTTTCTTCTGGAGCGTACCGTACTGGAGATAGCGCATGACCGTGTAAAGCTCAGTCATGGAGTTGCTGACCGGAGTGCCGGTGGCGAAGATAACGCCACGACCGCCGGTGATCTCGTCCATATAGCGGCATTTCATAAACATATCCGAAGATTTCTGGGCTTCGGAGGTGGAGAGACCTGCCACGTTCCTCATTTTTGTGTAGAGGAACAGGTTTTTGAACGCATGGCTCTCGTCCACGAACAGCCGGTCAACACCCAACTGTTCAAATGTGATGACATCATCCTTTCTGTCGGCGGCAAGAAGTTTATCCAGTCTGGCTTCCAGAGATTTTCTGGTTTTCTCCATCTGCTTGATGGTAAAATTCTCGCCACGCTGATATTTCAGTTCTGCGATTGCACCCTCGATCTCATCAATCTGTTCCTGCAACTGCCGTTCCTGCCGCTCGGCAGACAGCGGAATCTTCTCAAACTGGCTGTGACCGATGATAACGGCATCATAGTCGCCGGTTGCAATACGAGCGCAGAACTTCTTTCGGTTTGCGGTTTCAAAATCTTTCTTCGTGGCAACAAGGAGCTTGGCGCTCGGATAGAGGTGGAGGAACTCATTTGCCCACTGCAAGGTGAGGTGGTTCGGAACCACAAACATGGACTTCTGACTCAGGCCAAGTCGTTTGCTCTCCATCGCTGACGCTGCCATTTCAAAGGTTTTGCCCGCACCAACTTCGTGTGCGAGCAGGGTATTTCCACCATAAAGCACATGAGCGATAGCGTTTCTCTGATGTTCACGGAGGGTAATGTCCGGGTTCATACCGCCGAAGCGGATATGGCTGCCATCATACTCACGGGGCCTGGTGGAGTTAAAAAGCTCATTGTACTTCGTAACCAGTGCTTCCCGGCGGCGAGGGTCTTTCCAAACCCAATCCTGAAACGCATCCTTGATTGCCTGCTGTTTCTGCTGTGCCAGAGTGGTTTCCTTTTTATTCAGGACACGCTTCTGCTTTCCGTCCGCATCTTCGATGGTGTCATAGATACGAATGTCTTTCAGGTTCAGTGTTTCTTCCAGAATCCGATAGGCATTGGCACGGTCAGTACCGTAGGTCACATATGCCGCCACATCATTGTAGCTGGGAGAGCTTTTCCCATTGATACGCCACTCTGCGGTCATTTCGGAGAATTTCACCTCAATGGAACGGCGCAGGTAGTATGGGGTCTCAAAGGTTTCCTCCATGAACTGCTGAATATAGTCTGCATCAATCCATGTGGCACCCAGACGGACATCAATCTCAGACGCATCCAAATCCTTCGGCTGTGCCTTTTGCAGTGCCTCCACATTGATATTGAAAGCGGAATCACGGTTCGCCGCCATCTGTGCGATACGCAGCTTGCTTCTCACATCACCAGAAAGGTATTCGTCCGCAGTCTGCCAACCAGCTTCCACATCATCAGGTGCCATCGGGTCTTTGAAGATCACCCCACGCAGTTCCGTTTGAATGGCTTCGTAATCCTCCTGGGTTCCCAAAAGCTGTGCCATGAAAGGAAGATCAACTTTACCACGCTCACCAATAGAGATTGCCAGAGCCTCCGATGGGGTATCCACGCTGGTCACTTTGCGTTCCGGCTTGATCGTTCTCTTGGTGAACATATCCGCCTTGCTCTTTAAGTTGCCGTCCTCATCCACATTTTCCAGAGAACACAGAAGGTAATAGGAGGAATCATCAGAGAAAGCCTGCCCATTTGCACGGTTGTTGATGAGACCGTTCTTTGCGGTAAACGCATCGTAGGCATCATTCAGTTCTGCCTGCTTCTGAGAAATCATCTCATCCGGGTAATCCTCCAGCTGATATTCGATCAGCTCATTGACGATACCACGGAGTTCCACCATGCCTTTCACACGGTCTTTTGCTTTCTCGTTCAGCTCCACATGGCGCATGATGGAGTTTTCACGGAAGTACACTTCGCCGTCCACTACGGCATAGGAATAGTTCTTTACATCTGGAGTAGCTGGAATGGTTTCCGCTTCCTTGCCCTTGCTGTTTTCAACCGGCAGCTCCACGGCCTGATAGGTTCCCTGAATGTGGGAAACCGCCTCTTTCAGAAGATCGGACAGCTCCGCACCCGGAATCGGACGGACGGTAATATCATCCTTGCCGTAAGGGGTACTTTCCAGAACCGTGTCGCCCAGAACCATTTCCGGGTGATCGACAAAGTAGCTGTTCATGGTGTGTCCTTCTTCAGTGCGGTTCAGATGCACCCAATCAGGAACGATGTCAATCGGATGGTCACGCTTTTGCAGGAAGATGATGTCGGACACGACTTCCGTACCGGCATTTTTCTTAAAGGCATCGTTTGGCAGACGAATGGCACCAAGCAGTTCCGCCCTCTGTGCCAGATACCGCCTTGCATCCGAGTTCTTGGAATCCATGGTATAACGGCTTGTTACAAAAGCGACCACGCCGCCAGGACGAACCTGATCCAGAGCTTTGGCAAAGAAATAGTTGTGGATGGAGAATCCCAACTTATCATAAGGCTTATCGGATACCTTGTAGTTACCGAAAGGTACATTGCCCACAGCCAGATCGTAGAAGTCTCTGCGGTCTGTCGTTTCAAAACCGGCGACTTTGATTTCTGCGTTGGGATAGAGCTTCTGAGCGATTCTTCCGGTGATGGAATCCAGCTCCACACCATACAGACGGCTGCTCTGCATCTCAGGGGGCAGCATACCGAAGAAGTTACCGATACCCATGGCAGGTTCCAGAATGTTGCCGGTCTCAAAGCCCATCTGGCCGACTGCATCGTAGATGGAGCGAATGACCGTAGGACTGGTATAGTGGGCATTCAGGGTGGAAGCCCTTGCCGCAGCATATTCATCCTCGGACAGCAGATTTTTCAGCGTGGTGTACTCCTGCGCCCAATTTCCCTTATCAGGGTCAAAGGCATCTGCCAGACCGCCCCAGCCGACATAGTTCGACAAGATCTCCTGTTCTTCGGGAGTAGCGTTTCGGTTCTCGCTCTCCAGCTGGAACAGGGTCTTGATGGCTTCCATATTTCTTACAAATTTCTGTTTCGGTCCACCTTCATCGATGTGGTCATCTGTGATGTGGAAGTTCACCGCAGGAACGGGTGGAACTTCTCTGGTCGTAATGGACTGCTCAATCTGAGCGATGATGTCGATGACCTCAGGATTCTGCCAGCCGTCCACCTTGGTATAGTCCCGAACGATGGTGTCCTGACCGTCCCTGCAATGAATGAGGTCAAGACTGCCCGGTAACGGTCGCCCGGTATTCATTGCACCCAGAGCCTTTGCCTGGGTGGAAGGGAGGGCGTGATAGGCTCTCAGGGCATCTTCAAAGGAACTGTATTCCTTAATGTCCAGCGCACCACGCTTCTGGATGTCCTCTGCTACATAGAAGTGGTCAATGAAGTGTTCCTGCTGTACCGGTTCGGCAATGCCATATACCTGTGCCTGTGCCTTTTCATCAGGATAGTCACCATAGATACGGATGCACTTATGCTCCTGCTGATCGTAAACGGCAGCACCGTCATACTTGAACCCGTCATCCTCCATAGTTCCGTCTACATAGCCCTGGGCAGCTTTTTCGGCTTCCTCCAGAGTGTAGTAATCCAGTTTATCATCAAAGCCGTTTTCAAAGTGATGATAAGCGGCAACCAGATAACGACGTTCCGGCTGTGCTGTTTCGGTGCGGATTTCGCCCTGATTTTCCCCTGTAACGGAGTTTTTTTCGGTATAGGCATCACCCCTTACTGCATGGTTTCTTTCGTCCTGAGAAAGCAAACGCTCGAAATTCTCACGGCTTTCTGCACGGAAGATCGGATAAAGCAGAGAGGGGTCTCTCAGCTGCACTTCCCGGTCGGTGATCTGCTCCACAAGAAAAGCGGTGTCGTCCAGATAGACCGTATCTCCAACCTGATAATTCCACACCGGTGTTTCCTCAACCGGCTCTGCGATATTATCTGCGGATTCTTCGGGCTGTACTGCTTCCATCGCCGCCACAGTCTGACGGACTTCCTCCAGGTAGTCATTGGCAAGCCACTCATCGTCGAAGTATTCCGTAACGCCCTCATGGTCTACATAGTAGGTTCCGGTCTGTTCGTCCCAGATGGCATACTCGCCATCCTCGGTATCGACCACAGCAAAACGCTCATAGACATCTTCCAGAGGATTTGTTTTGGCATCTTCGATTGCCTGCCGCTCGGCTTCCTCCTCAGGGGTAAGAAAGCGACCTTTTTTCATCAGAGCATCAATTCTCTGTGCCACCTGTGTCCAGGACATCTGCACCTTATCGCAGCCGCTTTTGGTGTAGCGAACGCCCTTGGCATCGTGATCCTGACCGCTGTGGGTTGCACCGGAACAGGCATGGGAATGACCGCCGGTGCCGTATTCATGCTTCAGAAACTCGGCTTTGTCCTTAACAGAATGATTTTCCTGCCAATATTCATAGATACGGCGCTTTCCACCGGCGAAGCCGCTGCCACGGGTCAGGTCTGCATTGACCTCATCATCGGTAATGAACTGACGGACAAGGGGCATCTGCATCATATCGCTCTGATATTCCCTGACAGGGGCATCCAGTTCATTCAACCGCTTTTCAATGCCATCCAGCTTGTGATAATGAAAGCGAAGCAGAGAACGGTCAGCATCATGGGCAATCATAAACCCACGATACTCCTCTTTCATTGCCGCTAAAAACTCAGGCTGTTTGAGCTGTTCTGCCAGCCATGCGGTTTCTTCCGGAAAACCATTGCTGCGGATTTCCGACAAAGAGGGGAAGAATCCCATTGCCTTTGCTTCATCGGATAGGTCATGGTAAAGATACCAAATGGACTGAGCCATCTTTTCACGCTCAAAGCCGGGAGCTTCCACCAGTTCCACATTGGTAGCGTACTGACCGTTTTCCAGCAACTCTCCAATCCGCTTTGCGACATCCTCCCATGGGATGATCTGCGCCCTGGGGCTGTCAATGGCAGAGGAACCTTTGGCAAGGTGAATGCCGTCCCCGGA
Source organism: Blautia sp. HCP3S3_C4 (assembly GCF_052064095.1). Classification (NCBI taxonomy): domain Bacteria; kingdom Bacillati; phylum Bacillota; class Clostridia; order Lachnospirales; family Lachnospiraceae; genus Blautia; species Blautia sp. HCP3S3_C4. The sequence goes on along the minus strand of NZ_JBQHWF010000013.1, from coordinate 70,928 downwards.
ATACCATGCGGAAATATTGCCGCTGTCCTCCTTCAGACCAAAACCACCATGGTAGACCTGCTTCAAGGTCTGTGCGATTTCTTCCACCGGCTTCTGCTTCATATAGTCCAGCACTACGATTTTCCTTGCATCATCGGTATTACTGCCAAGCAGGAGAAAATGGTCGATTTCTTCCTGAGAAAAAGAAAAAGCAGAGGGCTTTCGGCTCTCTGCTTCGTCGATAAATCGGATTTGCTGTTCTTCTGTGAGGAAAAGGTTCAGGGTCAGCTGTTGATAAGCTCCGTCATCACGATTTCCTCCGCCTGCGCTTTCAGGCTGCTCATGTGTCTTGCCCAGCCCAGCTGATCCGTCTCTTTCTCCGGTGCCGGGTTGTTCTTCAGATACTGGTTCATCAGAAGTTCCACTCTGGCTTTCGCCGTCTCCTCGATCTCCCACAGGTGGGGGAACAGGCTCTCCGTCAGAATCATGTCGTTCAGGAGCATCGGATTGTTCTGCTCCAGAAACGCTCTGCGCATCCTGCCATATTTGCCCAAAGGTCTTGTTTCCTTGTTCTCCAACCTGATGTTCGGGATTCTGTAATCCCCGGCCTGTCTGTAAGTCATTTCGCTCATAATCTGCGCTCCTTTCAGCAGCTCTGTTCTGCTCGTATTCACCAATCGCTTTCTCGATCTCCTGAAACATCCGTGAACTGATTGCATTGACTGCCGTGCCGAGGGTGTTTACCGTCTGGCGGGTGTTAAAATCAAAGACATTCAGGAAGTCCTCATGCTCGAAGTAGTTATCAGGGTTCTCAACCAGTCGGCAGTACATCGCATAGGATACGCTGTTTGCAACCGCTCTCTTGAAAGCCACTTCGATGTTAAGTTCATCATACTCCTCAAGGAAGCTATTGGCAACGATGTCGAGGATCGGCTTCTTGTAATCCTCCCAATACTCCGCAGAAAGAGACAGCGCAATCTCCTCCAGCTGCGCCTCCAACAGTCCATCTGCGGCAACGCCAAAGGAACGCTCCATAGCTTCCATCACATACGCACGGTTTTCCTCTGTGACTTCCCACGGTTTCAGTTCAGGGGATGAACGGCGGACACCAGTATCAGCCACATCGAATACATACCGCAGATAGGGCTTATCCCTGTTGGTCACAAACAGTGCGATGCCGGTGGAACCTCGTCTGACATATCTGCGGTACTTCTCGTCGTTCCACTCGTCATAAGGCTTACAGAAGGTGGCATTGGGGCGCTGGGCATAAATCATCACCTGTTCCGGATAAGTGAACTCATAGTTTCGGGACATCGTTACCAGAAAGGAAGTCCAGTTATCCTTGTTCGATGTGATTTTTCCGATGGTCTCTCTTGCCAACCCGGAATAAAATCGCTCTTTTGCGTTCATCATTTCCCTCCAATCCTTAAAAATCAGGATAAAGATTCAGCCTATCAAAAGTCTCATCATCCATACCGGACAACTTATTGAGAACAGAATCAGCCAGGGCACTAAGCTCGGCTTCCTCCTCGGAAAGCTGCTCCTTCATCTGTATGAGTGCTTCGCACAGCCCCGACTTTGTGCCAGGGCTGTAAAGCATCATCAAGTTCCGTTCATCTTGTGTGAAATTCATCATTCCATATCCCTTTCCGGGTGGCTTCTGGGTGGTTTGTGGGGTGTATCGAAAACCGACATTTCTTTCAGCTGTTCCAACACGGAAGGTCGATCTTCCGCAGCGGGAGCCTTCCCGTTGTTAATGATGCCATCCAACATCCCATAATCGTCCTCCATAGCCATCTCTGCATTTTTCAGATAGTTTTCGGGTTTCATAAAGTCCTGAAGCTCCACGAAACCGAAGGCATCAACGTAATAACAGGATACTTCACCGGCGACCTTGAGCGCCACGATGTCGCTGACCGACATACTGTGACCACGGAAGTCCTCCGGGTGGTCAATATTGAACCTGGTATAAAGAGCTTCCAGCTGCTCGGCAGCACCGGCGGACTGCTCAATCGGACCATTGTAAACCACCTCATAATGGTCAATGGTCGGCTGATTTTCCAGCTTCTGAATGTGCCAATAGGGCATAAAACGAAACTCGTCGGTCTCATCAATGTGTTTCAGCTGAAGGACTGCGTAAGAGTCCGTAGAGCTTTCCAGAAACGCTACCATTCTGTCATCGGAAGTGGTATTTCCATGAACATCATCCCATTTTTCAATTTTCATAGGCGACCTCCTTATCGTTGCGGTTCCTTGTACTTATGCGAGGGCGTTGCAGGGGCGATTTTTTCCGTAGCCTGCGCCAATTTCTCCATAACAGATTCTTTCCTTGCAGGGGAATCTACCACAACCGCCTGCCTGCCAACCTCAAAAGCCTGTTCCATCACATCTTCATAGACCATGGCACGAAGCTCCCTGCGTTCCAGGCCAAAGGATTCCAGAATTTCTTTTCTGGCTTCGATCATAGTTAAATCCGGGTTATCCAGCTGACCGCCATCTATCTCGTTGTAGTTCTCATCCAACAGAGTGTAATCGTAGCCATCCTCACAGGTCTGCACCGCCAGGATTCTGTCCCGACCGACCTTCCATGCGGCTTCATCACCCATGATTTCAGGCTCTGCCATATAGGTTGCGCCGTTGCGCTCCATGATTTCTGCGAACTGGCAGATGTGGAACACATTGTAACCAACCTGGGTATGGTACTCGTCGATGAATTTGCAGGGTTTCACGACAGTTTCATCGGGATAGTGAATCTGGACACAGCCACCGTCCGGAATACGGAACAAGTCCTTATAGTGGCTGTCAATAAATCGGATGTCCTTGCCGTCCGGGTTATACTCATTCCTCATTTGCGTTTTCCTCCGTTATCAAATTCCATGTTAAACCTGGTCTTTCCGTCCTCGAATACCTCCATATAGACCGTGGCATCAAAGGTGTTTCCGGTCTTAGCTGATTTACAGCCTTTCAGGTTGATTTTCCCAGAGCCAAGCAGTTTCTGTGCCGTGGCACTGGTCATGCTCTTGCCGATACTCTCGAAGTAGCGGTTGTTCTTCCAGAGGGCAAACTTGCAGCTTCGGTTGGAACAGAAAAATGCTTTCGCCTTTTCTTCCACAGAACTGCCGCAGACAGGGCATTTCCCCACGGCATTGCTTTCCTTTGACATCAGAACTTCAGAGTCCTGAATGACCTCGTAATTCCGAATCAGACCGGCAATCACATCTTTGATCTCATCCATAAAATCCTCGCTGGCGTATTCGCCTTTCTCGATGAGCAACAGCTTTTCCTCCCAATCCGCTGTCATAGACGGGGACTGAATCTGTTCGGGCATGACTGTTACCAGAGCCGTACCCTTGTGGGTCGGAATCAGATGCTTAGTTTTCTTATCGCCTTTCCGTTCCAGGAAACCGATACGCACCAGTTTTTCGATGATACCGGCACGGGTTGCAGGGGTTCCCAGACCTTTGCGTTCCACCTCATCGGGCATCTCGTCCGCCCCGGCAGTTTCCATGCTCTGCAGGAGCGTATCTTCGGTGTAGTGCTTCGGAGGAGAGGTTTTTCCCTCCTTAATCTCCGTGCTGATGACAGCCATTTCATCGCCAACGGAAACGGAAGAGAGCACCTGTTCCTTTTCGTCAGATTTTGTCGAACCACTTTTTCTGGCAAGTGCTTTCCAGCCATTATGCAGGATGGTTTTTCCCTTGGCAGAGAACGCTGTGCCGCCGCAGTCCAGTTCAATGACTGTCTCTGCGTATCGGTGCGGATCTCCCACAGCCACGAAAAGGCGGGTGGAAATCAACTGCAAAATTGCAAGCTCGCCCTTGGGCAACTCATTCAGATTGCATTTCTGCAATTCTCTGGTAGGGATAATGGCATGGTGGTCTGTGACCTTTTTGTTATCCACAACCTGCTCCGCATGTACAGGTACTTTATCCACACCTGGGGCGGGGAATGTGTGGAAAGCCATATTTACGAGGTCTGGCAGATTGTGTGCCATATCGTCTGTCAGGTATCTGCTGTCGGTACGAGGATAAGTGACCAGCTTCTTTTCATAGAGGTTCTGGGTGTAATCCAAGGTCTGCTGTGCCGTATAGCCAAACACACGGTTGGCATCTCTCTGTAAACTGGTCAGATCGTAAAGCGAAGGTGGCTTTTCATTTTTCTCCTTGCGTTCCGCCTTTGTGACCGCAGCAATAGAACAATCTTTGCTGACAGCTTCGGCATCCGACTTCTTTTTGAAGCGTTCGCTTGCTGCCGTAAACCCATCCAGTCCAATCTGAACCGTATAGAAGGGTTCCGGTTTGAAAGCGGCAATGGCAGCTTCACGCATGACTGCCATTGCAAGGGTGGGAGTCATGACTCGACCAACATTCAGGGTCTGCCCATAAAGGGTCGAAAAAAGTCGAGTAGCATTAATGCCAACAATCCAGTCAGCTCGCTCTCGACACAGGGCTGCTTCATACAAAGCATCATATTCAGTTCCAGACCTGAGATTTTCAAAGCCCTCCCGGATAGCGGAATCTTCCATGGAAGAAATCCAAAGCCGCTCAAAGGGCTTTCTGCACCCGGCTTTATGGTACACCAGTCGGAAGATCAGTTCGCCCTCACGACCGGCATCTGTCGCACACACAAGGCTGGCGACATCATCTCTGGCCATGAGTTTTTTCAGGATACCGAACTGCTTCTTGGTTCCGGAAGAAACCTCATACCGCCAGTCCGCCGGGAAGATCGGCAGGTCAGCATACGCCCATTTGCTGTATTTTACATCGTAGGCTTCGGGTTGTGCCAGCTCCACCAGATGACCGACACACCAGCTGACCACATAGCCGTTTCCTTCAAGGTAGCCATCTTCACGCTTGTTTGCCCCAAGCACCTTTGCGATACTCTGGGCGACTGAGGGTTTCTCAGCCAATACTAATTTCATTCGCATCTGCTCCTTTCCAAAAAAATAAGCAGCCACACACCGTAGTGCATGACTGCTATGTATGAAACTTATTTAATGTATTGTCTCAGTATTTCTTTCTCGTTTCCGATTATCAAATGACTTGATGATCTGGCTATTGCAGAATTGTATTCTCTTACAGCTTCCTCCGAAACATCAATCTGTCTCTCTGTATTATCTCCGTTTATCACCAGTGCTTTTGTAGGTGATATAGGATAAAAAAATGTCAGCTCAGTTGTCTCAGCTAAATCATTATCGTAATCACATTTGAGGTTAATAATAGGTTGATCCGATGTGATAAACGGGATTGCTGTATTGTTATTAAGCAGTGCAATCGTAGTCTCTTTGCTCATCAACGAATATGCCAACGATGTTTGAATATGCCAAAAGAAAAATATCGACAGGTTTTCTAAATTCACCTTACTTAAGTCAATTCCGACTTTTGCAAAATCGAGTTTTTTGATTGAATCCCCAAACTGCTTCATCCAGCGCTCTTTTAATGGCAATGTTCTGAAATACTGGATACATATATCACTCAAAAAGTTGAACCGGTCATTTCTATCCAGATTATAGTAGAATCCTATTCCCTGCTCATCTATTATTCTGAAATACTGAACTAATTCACCCTCTATATCACAATAAAAATCTTCCATATTGTTATTCTTTTGAACACGGATAATCTGTTCGCACTTAGAGATTTCATGATGCAAATCATCAGGAATATTATTTTCCGTTCCAAATCGCTTTATCGCAGCCTGTTTCATTACATCAAGAATTTTTTGATTTTCAATCGGGAGAAGATAAGTCTCAATGAAAAACTCCATCTGCCCACGAACAACTGGACTCATAGTTTGCAAATAACAATCCAATAGCTTTTTTTCGTCTAAATTTAAGCTGTTGATTGTATAAAATGAATTTTTGAAGGCAATGGCTTCAGTTCCAGTCGGAAATAGCTTCTTTCTATCTCTCAGCACCCATACTGCATTGTTTTCTTTCCACTTTGATAAGTAAGCTTGAAAAACAAAATGATGTTTCTTTTTTACATTTTCTATCCTTTCCATGACTTTGCACCTCATATTATTCTATGCTTTCTTTTATTATAGCGGTTTGTCTCCCAATATCAAACCCAAATAAAAGAGCTATGTAAAGGCAATCCGAAGATTGCCCCAGGCATCATGCCTGTTACGGATTATACCGGTTCGTTGTCCTCCTCATCAGTGGCAAAGTCAACATCATCGTCGTCCTCAAATTCCTCGCTGTAGCCGTAGTCCTCATCATCGTCTACATAGTCCGCATCAGGGTCAGGCTTCGCAGCTTCTTTTTCTTTCTTCTTTTCCTGTAACTTCTTAAAGGCGAAGAAACCACCGCCGCCAGCAAGGGCAAGCAGAGCAAGGATAGCCGGAATCATATTCGTCTTAGGCTTCTCCTCAGGCGCAGGCTCTGTGACCTCAGGCTCCGGTTCCGTCTCGGTCGGTTCTGGAGTGGTTCCAACCACAGGTTCGGTATACTTGGCAGCTTCTTCCTCGCTCATCAGCATCAAAAGGTCGGCTTCGTCCACCTGATTCAAGAAGTGAACGGTCTCGTTTCCTTCATCGTCACGGTCGATGATGATATAAAAGTAATTGCCGTTCTTTGTGACCGCAGTAATGAATTGTTTGCCGGTTTTGTCAGGCGAGCCGACATCATCAACCAGTGTCAGGTTGCCATCGGGAGTGAGGGCAGATTCGCTGGCATCCGCCCCGGTGTCCATATTCTGCATGAACATATTCATGAACATCATAAGCAGTGCCATATCCATTTCGCTGTTCTGCTCGGCTTCCTCAATCAGCTCCAGATAGTCACCGTGTACATAGCCATGCTTTTCGGGAACGGTGATTTCATACCAGTCTCCCTCGGTCCCGATCACCTTTACTTCCTCGCCGGGACGAAGCTGGTCGATGATCTCATAATCCATGCCTGCACCGGTACGCACATTTAGCCGGGAACCGTTCGTGACCACCTTGCCGGTTCCCATGCCATCGTCCTCGGTTTTCCCGGCATCATACTTCCAGTCCTCGCCGTTGAAAGAAAATACCACAGTACCATCTTCATCTACGGATACGCTGTAAGGAAGCTCTTCCGCAGTCTGAACCGTGGTTTCCGCAGGGGCAGTTTCCACGGTTTCGATACTGGAAGCCGCTGTCTCATCCGTATAGGCGAAAGCGGTTGTCGAAAACACGCTCATGCAAAGCACAGCCGCCAGAAAAGCGGCACACAGTCTTTTAATCTTCATTCTGCATCTCCTCCTCGTTCATAGCGTTGATTGTCTCAGGCTTCGGAGCCATATCCGCAGCAAACATACGGAGCAGCTCAGAAAGCTGGTCAGGGGTCAGGTTCGCAGCGTGAACCATTTCATGGATTTCGGAGTTTTCCTCCTCACGGTATCTGCGTTCCAGGTCTTTTACTCTGGCATCCCATTCAGCCCGTTTCCTGCGGGCTTTCTCAAGGTCTGCACCGATTCTGTCTAATTTGGCACCCAATAGAATGTCCTCCTTAATTTTGGATTCTGCCGAAGCAGTAAAAATGCTGTTGCCAGTAACTTGTTTCAATCGAAGCATAAGAGATCGGGTTTCCACAGTGAATCATCATCCCATTGCCGACATAAATACCAACATGCGATGCACCGGAGGTATCATAGGTGTCTTGGAAGAAGATGAGGTCTCCCGGCCTTGCAGAGCTTCGAGGGATAATATCACATACACCCATCAAACCGTTTGCGGTCAATCTGCCAACGCTCCAGCCATTGCCGCAGTTATTGATGACCCACGAAACAAAACCGGAGCAGTCAAAGGAAGTGGAGGGACTGCTTCCACCCCAGACATACGGGTATCCCAGATACTTCTCAGCTTCCCGGATCATGTTGGCAAAGCGGGTATCCGTCAGAGCTTCGCCCGGAATATCATAGTCGGTGTATTCGCCGGTGACTGCATAAATGTCGTCCCCGAAGATGTCCGGGCGGTTCCCGCTTGTCTGGAGGAGTACACGGTATCGCTCCAATTCATCCTCTGTCAGACCGGAGCTTCCGATCACACGGTTCAATCCCTTGTTTACCAGCTTCACATTCAGGATATAATACTCATACTCAACCTCAACTTCGTACTCGTATTCCTCCGTCGTGGTCTCGCCGGTTTCCGGGTCTGTGGATGTCGAGGTGCCGGTACGGGTCTCTGTACGGGTTCGGATTTCCACTTCTTCTGTCAAAATTAACTCATACTGCTGATCGAACAGCCACCGCAGAGTGCTTTGCACTTCTTCACGGGCGTAATCCTCAAACTTCACAGTCAGATATGCCGCCAGCTCATAGGGATTGTGGTTGATCTCATCAAGGTCATAACGGTATTCATCGTAACCGCTGTGAGTGCGCTCGATGTTGTTGATCTGATTTCTCAGGGCAGCTTCCATCGCCTTATAATCATTGTCTGCCCCGATGATGTCCTCGTCCTCGGCAGTAAAGGAAGTCCCCAGAATCACCTGCGTCCCTCCCTGAAACATGGCAGTGCAGGACGAGAACATACTGCAAATAAGCATAAAAAGCAGTCCCGCCGCCAGAACAAGCAGAATGACTTTGGAGTGCGTGGTGCAAAACTCCGTGGCTCTTTCTGTGATTGTCTTGGCTCCCTGGGCTGCTTTTTCCGCACCCTTGGCAGCTGTTGTCTTTGCCGTACTGTTACCGGCTTTGGCAGCTGCATATTCTTTCTTGATTGCCTGTTTCTGCTGCCAGCGGGAAAACGGGTTGGAACCTGCATTGGGATTATCCTTCTTGAACTTTTCATAAAGGGCATCCACATTGGCTTTGTCTGACTTTTGCACCAACTTATCGGCCTTATCATGGGCTTTCAGTTTGTGGCTGTAGATGGCGTGATCGACGGTGTAGGCAGTGGATTCCACTGCCTTTGTCGTTTCCTGTGCGGACTGAACACCGACATTATCATCTTCATACTCCGATACCGCCCGATGCACCTTGGATGTGAGGGTCACAGCCGTACCACGGGTAGCAAGCTGTTTTGCCGAAGATGGGCGATCCGTAGCCACGCTGTTGTCCGCCTTGCCGAAACGGAGCTTTGCCTTCCGGGAACCGGCGGCATCCGTTTCCTGACGCAGCTTGGTTGCCTTCTTTTTGGAAGCCAGCTTATCTACCGCTTTTTCTGCTTTGTCAGCCGCTTTATCCGCACGGTCAGCAGCTTTCTTCACCTGAGAATCCGCAAGGTCATCTTCGGTGAAGCGGAGTCGTGTCGGTTTCTTCGCCATGCCTTACGCCTCCTTTGTTGCCACCACCTCATTCAGCTTCGTGGTCATAATGCGGTAGAGTTCCGTATCGGTCGGGAACCGGTCAATGAACGGCAGGATCACATTGCCATAAAACAGAAGCCCTTCGCCCTCGCCGGAATTGGTCACATAGGACAGCTGGTGGGGAGAGATATTCAGACGCTTCGCCAGAATCCCTCTGTCCTCGCTTGCCTGATTCAGCATATAAATGAAGTCGGAATTTTCGAGGATATTGGCAATCTCCGGGGAACGAAGCAGGTCTTTGACATTCTGGGTGATGCCGGTGGGCAGGCCGCCCCATTTACGGAATCGCTTCCAGATTTCTACGGAATAGGTTGCTGTCTGCTCCTCCTTCAAAAGCAGATGGAACTCGTCAATGTAGTATCTGGTGGATTTACCGGCACTTCGGTTGGCTGTCACACGACCCCAAACCTGATCCTGAACAATCAGCATACCGATTTTCTTCAGCTGATTGCCAAGCTCCTTGATGTCATAGCAGACCAGGCGGTTATTGATGTCCACATTGGTTCGATTGTTGAACAGCTTCAAAGAACCCTTCACATAGATTTCCAGTGCAGTCGCCACATGATGGGCTTCTTTCTCGTCCTGTTTGAGAAGTGCGTTATACAAGTCCTCAAGGACAGGCATATTTTCAGGAACCGGATTGTCAAAATATCTCTGGTAAATCTGATGCACACAACGGTCAATAACTGTCTTTTCAATGGGCTGCAAGCCGTCCTTACTTCCCATGATCAACTCGCAGAGGGAAAGAATGAAGTCTGCTTTCAGGGCAACAGGGTTATCATCCTCAGAGTAGTTGATATTGATGTCCATGGGATTGATATAGTTGGTACTGGAAGAACTGATCTTGATTACCTGACCTTCAAACTTGTGAACCAGCGCCGCATATTCTGCTTCCGGGTCGCAGATGATAATGTCATCATCCGTCACGAGGAACGCATTGGTAATCTCACGCTTTGCGGAGAAGGATTTACCGGAACCAGGCGTACCAAGGATAAGCCCATTGGGATTTTTCAGTTTCTTTCTGTCCACCATAATCAGGTTGTTGGATAAGGCATTCAGACCGTAATACAGGCTTTCGGCACCATTCTGGAACAGCTCCTGTGTGGTGAACGGCACAAAAATAGCCGTGGAACTGGTAGTCAGGCCACGACGAATCTCAATCAGATTCTGTGCCAGCGGCAGACTGCTCATCAAGCCTTGTTCCTGCTGGAAATCCAGTCGGCGCAGATTGCAGTTGTGCTTCTGGGCGATACTCTGTGCCTGGAACACATTGTTTTCCAACTCCTGTTCGGTGCGGCCGGTGTTCATCACAAGAAAGGTCAGCATGAACATCCGCTCGTTCTGGCTCTGCAATTCTTTCAGAAGTGCTTTTGCATCTTTGCCGTAGGTGGCAAGGTCAGAGGGAATGATGTCCATGTCATAACCGGAACGGACAGCCTTTTTCTGTTCCTCAATCTTGGAACGGTCAAGCTCCGTGATGGTTCGCTTGATGGTCTTGATTGCCGCCGTCTGGTCTACCGACTGGATGTGCATGGTCACGATCTGGCTGGATTCCATATCCAGAAAGTCAGCCAGCATACGGTCGGAAAGGTCAGAAGCGATAATTTGCAGATAGGACATCGAACCGTAGATGCTGCCCATCTGGAAGGTACGGCTGTTCTGAAAGGCAAACGCTGTCGGCGCAATAAAGTCCTTTACGGACAGACCGGATTCCACAAGATACTTCCAGTCAAAGAAGAACTTATCATTGTCACCCATGTGGAACATGGAGTGCATCAGACGAAGCCGTTCCTTGCCGTTCATCGTGGATGCCATCACACCCAAACGGCGGAAGTTGTTGAGCAGGTCATTCTCGATATGGTTCAATCTCGGTTTTGCCTGACGCATGGACTCTGCTTCGATGCCGAAGGTCAGATACTTGGTCTTGGTCAGACCGTTATTGCCCTGAGAAAGCTGCTTTTTCAGGATCTGACTGTACTCGGCACGGGAAGCATTGAAGTTGTCCTTTCGGAACGGGATACGGATGCTCTTTTCAAAGCTCTCCGCATCGGTACTCATGTTCATAAAGGACAGCTCAAACTGAACAGAGCTGTCGAAGAAATTCAGGAAACTGCACCACTCATCGAAAATGGCGGTTTTATCCTCCTGCTGTGCCAGCTGATAGTTGATGTCCTGAAACTGAATGGTTTTGGTGTAGTAGCTGTCTGTGACCCGGCAGATACCGTCCGGGAACATTCTCTGAAAGGGAATGGACTGCTGGGCGGTCTGGGGAATCCCATTGTCTTTCTTTGCCCGTTCTACAACAGCCTTAATTTCTCTCTGCTGCTTTCGATTCAGATTTGCAGGCATTTTTATTTCCCTTGCCTGCGGTTTCTTCTTGAAAAACAATTCGCTCAACCTCCTTTTCAAGTTGATATTGACGCACCAGAGCGTCGTAATAGTTGTTCGTCTGATAAGGTCGAACCTTGGGACGAATAAATTTTGCCTGAATGAAATGTCCTGCAATGACTTCCAGCGGCTGACCGTCCTTTTCGTACATAGCCAGAAAGAACAGGGGAAGCATGACAATCATCATGGTCAGTGCCGCAAGGCTTACATTTCCTGTTCCTTTGACCAAAAAGAAAATCGGCACCCCAATGAGTGCCGCAGAGCCGAAACAGATCAGCTGTCGTTTTGTCAGATTGAAGAACACCTTTGTTTTTACCCTCGTCAGGTCACGGGGTACGGGGATATATGCTGCCACTGAAAACCTCCTTCCTTTAGTGGGCAGAGAACACGCCCTTTGCAAGAGAACCGGTCTTGAACAGGGTGAAGCACAAAAGAACCGTGTATCCCATGACACCCCAGATTGAAGCGATAATGTCCTCACTGAAAGCGACCGACTGCACCAGAACCGCATAGATACCGACACAGATCATAATCAGGAAACCCTGGAACCCGATTGCAAAGAGTGACCTCAGATAGTTCTGTCCAACGCTGCTCTGTTCTCTGTTCCCGAAGGTAGCAAAAGGAATCGGAGCAAGGCTGACCATGAGATAAATCTCAATCATTCGTCCGTAAACAATAACGAAGATCACGATTGCCAATGCCGACATTGTGACCTGAACAATCAGGGATTGCAGGAACAGCCCTAATAGCGGACCGAGATCCATTGCCATCAGCGTATCTTCCATTGTTTCAAGCGCCGCCGCATCTATGGCGGTGTCTCCCGCAATGATACCGGCGCTGGCATTGATCACGTGCTGTGCCACATCAAACACAGCCATTGTGATATTGAATGTGTTTGTGATTAACACGACCGCAACGAAGGTCTTGAACACCCACTTGAAAAAAATCCATGTCTCAAAATTCGCCAGATTGTTGTGGTCGATAATCATTTGAATCAGCTCGTAACAGGCGATAAATGTCAGTATCAAGCCTGCTATCGGGATAATCACTGACTCGGAGATGTTGCGTACCATGGCAAAGACACCCGGCGAGAAATTCGCCGGGGTCATGCCAACGGAGGTTGCTATCTCGCCAACCTGGTTGTTGACGGACTCAAACATCCCCGACAGATTTCCCATGATGGCTGAAACGAGCATTTCTTTCAGCCAGTCTGTTATCTGTTGGAGTATGCTGTCCAAAGGCGATTACCTCCTTTTTTACGGATTAACCAAAGAGACCGGAAAGCAGGGGTACAAGGGTGGTTCCGATGAGAGCGACACCGCCGCCAGCCATGAGCTGCTTCATACCCTGAGACTTTGCGCCGGGGTTGTCGTTGCCGTAGCCTTCAAGCAGGTTGATTGCACCCCAGATGCCGAGACCTGCGCCGAGAGCGATAACGAGAGTCTGAAGAACGGTTACTGCGCTGTTGAAAAATGCCATATACGTTTCCTCCTGATATTTGAAATGGATTTTGAAATGAAAAAAGCCCTCCACAATACCGGAGAACCGGTCGGAGGGCAGAGACAACGAGACTATTCAACTGCAATCATATCTATCACCACCACCTTTCAAGGGAAATAGGGTCAACCATCTTTGCCGGTGCGATTCACCAGACCATCCCTTGCTTTTGCAATCTTCTGGATGCGGCTTGTCAGCTGGGCAATCGTTGCATTGATTTCATGCTGATTGTCCGCATAGAAGTAGCCATCATAATCGCTGCAAATAGGTTCACCTTTGCTTCGCAGGGAATTGACGATTCTTCTGATTTCTGACCCTTTTACATGAAAAACGGCTTCAAGCGTTTTACTTGAAACCGGATTGTTGGAACCTCTGTAATACTTGGACAGGTATTCACAGAATGTTTCCTCAATATTGAATTGGGGAGTTTTTTCCATTAAGGCCCTCCTTTAATCGGCATCGACTACTACAAATTCATCACCTGCCTTTAATTTCAATCTGCGGCTCAGAAACTGTTCGATGTTGAACTCATTCTTTTTGTCGAAGTCTGATGTGTACTTATAGTTCGGATGCTGTGTCAGATCGTACTTGTCAGACAGAAACGGTCTCACACCACGCAGCTGCAAGATGCACTTACCACCATCCAGAACTGCCAGCTCATCCACGGTCGCAAGGTCTTTCCCCAGCTTTTGATAATTCATGCCGTAGGATGGGCTGTTGCCTCTGGTATTTGAGGTGTTGTAGGTGTCGATGGTCTCTTTCCCCAGCGCCTGATTCAGCTCTTTCAGTGTGGTAGGCTCAGAACCGCCGAGGAAAATACGGGAATCCATATTGCCGATGATGGTGTCCGAATTGTCCTTGTAAATGGCTTTCAGCTGAGACTGCGCCTGAAGGACAAGGCAGGCAGATATTTCACGGCTTCGGATGGTCGCAACCAGCTTTTCCAGATTGGGAATCTGACCGATATTTGCCGCTTCGTCAATCAGACAGCGCACATGAACCGGAAGTCTGCCGCCGTACACATCATCTGCTTTCTCACAAAGCAGATTGAACAGCTGGGTATAAATCATGGAGATTAGGAAATTAAAAGTCGCATCCGTATCCGACATAATCAGGAACAGTGCTGTTTTCTTGTCTCCGAGAGTATCTAACTGCAATTCGTCATAGGCTGTAATATCCCGGACTTCCTGAATATCGAAGGGAGCAAGCCTTGCACCACAGGAAATCAGAATACTCTTAGCTGTTTTGCCTGCCGCCAGCTTGTATTTCTTATACTGGCGTACCGCAAAATGATTTGGCTTTTTCTTTTCCAGTGCTTCAAACATCAGGTCAACCGGATTCTGGAACTCCTCATCGTCCTCACGCACCTCCATTGCGTTTAAGAACTCAATCAGAGTGGAGAAGTTCTGTTCCTCAACCGGCGCTTCATAGTGGATATACCCAATCAAGGCGCAGTACAGAAGGGTCTCTGCTTTTGTCCAGAACTCGTCACCGGCTTTCCCGTCGCCTTTGGTATTGGCAATCAATGTCGTCACCAGCTTCAGAATGTCTTTTTCTGAATGGATATAGGCGAACGGATTGTAGTGCATCGACTTCTTAAAGTTAATGGTGTTGAAAATCTTGATGTTGTAACCATGTTTCAACAAAGCATTGCCGCACTCGATGACAATACTGCCTTTCGGGTCTGTAACAACATAGCTGGAGTGCATCTGGAGAAGATTCGGTTTCAGCCAGAACCTTGTTTTTCCTGAACCTGAACCTCCGATAATCAGAACATTCTTGTTTCTGGCATTGGCAGGATTCTTCGGTCGGTTGGACATCATCAGCCGTTCCGTTTTCGTTAGGATAATATTGTCCTCAAACTTTGGAGCGGTGAACGGCTCAATGTCTTTGGCTGTACCCCAACGGGCAGAACCATACTCCACATTGTGCCGGTACTTCTTGGCGTTTTTGCTTTTCAGATAAACCGCAAGCCGAAGCCCTGCGCCACAGGCAATTCCCACCAGCAAATCCAGCGGATGAAAGCTGGGGAGTGGATTGCCCAGGGCAACCGGAAGGGCATAAAAAAAGCTGAGGATTTTTGCAGAAGAATCTGTACCCTCAGCCAACCGCCATGCTTCTCCAAAATTCGTTGCAAACAATCCCACCAGAATATACGGGATGTTCAGAATCAGGAGCTTTTTCAAATTGATTTTGCTCATCACAAATCACGCTCCTGTTTCTTTTCCCGAACCTTCCTGGGGATAGCTGCTACCATTTCTTTGAACTTCTTCAGCTGTGCCAGAACGCTCGGTTTCTTATCCTTCGTCAATGACCTTGCCTGATGTTCCTTGCAGATAGCATCCAGGGCATCTGCGTCCTTGGAACGGACAAAGACAAGATAACGGGGAGGATCAACGGACTTATCTTTTCTCACGGCAAAGTCCACACCGTATTTCCTGGCGAGCCTTTCAAAATCCCGGATGCCATCTTTATCAATTTCCACATTGGTGGCACCCTGATTCTGTCCCAGCAGCTGTTTCACGGATTGTTTTCCGTGAACCGCCGTATCTCTGGTTCCTTTTCTCGCCTTGACCTTTTCCCGGTGCTGCAAATATTTGCGAATACCGGCAATGATACTTCGAGCAGTCAGCCTTGTCGTGCTGATTGCCAGATTTATCGTCCTGTTTTCAACTTCTTCCTGCATGAATCATCACCTCCTGCAAGCAGTAGAGTGAGGGTCATCGTGCCATATCTCTGCGGTCGTAATACAGATTTCCTCTGGCAACATTGGCATGACTGATAATCTTGATGTTCCCGGCTTTCTGGTTATCCAGAGCTTTCTGATACCCGGCTTCGCTCAGATACAGACGGTTTCTTTCGCCTTTCCAGCCAACAGGAGATTCATTGGTCAGCACATCAAAGATAATCATATGCTTTGTGGCTTCATCGAATCTTGCCAGGTCCATATAGGTGTGTCCCTGATACTCCTTGGCTCCTGCCTGTATCCTGCGGCGTTCCATCAATTCTGCAATCGTTGAGCTTCTTTCCATGATGCCTCCTTACAGCGTATCTCGATCAGGGCTGCTCTTGCGTGGGGTGGGGTCAGCCTTGATAGGCGCATCTTCTTTTTTGACCATATCATCGGGCAACGGCAAAGCCATGATACTGCGCCCCATGCGAACGAAGGTTTCAGGCTGATGGAAATGTTCTTCAAACTGCTTCATCAGCTCCGGGGAAAGGGAGGAAAAATCCTCCTCACCCAAACCGACAACCAGAAAGTCACCGGCGATGATGTCGTAGATCTCGCCGTCTCCGTCCCGCAACGCACGATTCAGGTCTTTCCCCATGATTTTTCCCTCATCGTGCATCACCAATGCGACAGGCTCATTAAAAGGATAAACAGCTTCAATGTCGCCACCGACAGCTTTCTGCAAATCCTCCAAATCGCAACCGATCTGAACCTGCTGGGGATACATATAGGGCTTTACCAGAAGCACCGTCATGGTTTCTGCCTGTTCCTGCTGAATCTCACGTTCCTCCGTAGTGCCAAACTCAACGCCGGTAAAGTTCTCGGAGTCCAGAATGTACTCGGAATTGTAGTAGGCTGTTCTGACCTGTTCTTCTGCATCAGCACGGGACTTGGCTTCCACCGTTACCGTCTTTTCCAGTGTCTCGGTGATCTTTACATCGTATTCCTTCAAACTTCATTACCTCCATTTCGTCAGACATAAGAAAAGCGACCATCCACGAACCTGTTACAGTTCATAAATAGTCGCTTCATGTTCCCACTGGGGGACACACATAGATTCCAGTTCCTCGATCAGTTCCTCTGGGGAAAAGAACAAATCCTCCGCACTTTTCAAAATCTTTTTGAAAGCCCGGTACTCCGTCACATAGCCGGTATCATCAGAGCCGATCAGCATTGACACACAGCGGACAATGGCAAAGTTCATATCCTCCATAAGCCACAGTTCGGTTTCATAGGTGGTTTTGATTTCATCCAAAACCGCCTGCTCCACATCGGAAATAATGAGGCAGGCACGCTGGTCAAACAGTTCCATGCCACGGTAATTGAAGCATTTCTCATAGCCGCCGGCTACGGAATATTGATATACCGTCTGTGCCGCACCTCTCAATGCGGTGCAAACCTCCGGCAGACACAAACCACCGGCATAGCCGATCTCATCTTCATCATACCCCTCATAATCTTCGGGGGAAAACAGCTCAAACAGCCAGTCGATTGCTTTACTCATTTCTCTTTCGTTAAACATCGGGATTCACCTTACCTTTCCATAGATTTCTCTCGTTTCTTCTGCCATTGCTCCAGCAGCTGAATGATTTTATCCTCCATCTGCTTGCTGGTGTAGGACTTCGGGAAGTATTTCCGCAGGGAGTCGGTTTTGAATGTCACCCTGTCCAGCTCGCCCTTTTTGACCTCATTCATAATCTCGCACATGGCATCCAGAGTACACTCGCCCTCCTGTGCCAGTTTTTTGATTCTCTGTGCCTGTGAAAGAGAAGGCGCAGCCTGGGCAAAGTCCATAGCAGAAAGAAAATCCTGCTGTTCTTCTCTTGCCAGATAAGAAAGTTCCACCGCCGGATTAAATTTAATCTGACCGTTATCCACCATATCCAGAAGTTCGGGGATAAGCTCGGTTAAACGAATATAGCGTTGCACTTGTACACGACTATCGCCGCTCTGTTCAGCAACTTGATTTACTGCCCACGACTTCTGCCCAAGTTGGGCAGAAGTTAAATCACTTCTTGCACCTTGATGTTTCAGGGCATCTAACTTCATTTTATAAGCATAGGCTCTTTCACTCGGCAGAATGGTTTCTCTCTGCAAATTCGCATCGACCATCAAAATAATGGCGGCATCATCATCCATATCACGGACGATAACGGGCATGGTTTCTTTCCCGGCAAGCTCTGATGCACGGTGCCGCCTGTGACCGGAGATGATCTCATAACCGCCATCCGGGTCGGGACGGACAATCGCCGGGGTGAGAACACCGAAGTCACGGACGCTTTCAACCGTTTTCATCATATCTTCATCGTCTACCACCCGGAAGGGATGTCCCTCAAAGGGGTGCAATTCAGAAAGCGGAATTTCCTGCACCCGCTCCTGCTGGGCTTCGGCTCGTGACTGGTCGGTAGAGAAAATATCATCGTACCCCTTCAAGCTGATGTTTGCGCCTTTTTTCTGCATTTTTTAACACCTCCTTTGTCAGAACCCGGTAGGCATCAGCGACTTTTCCTTTGGGATCGTGCTTAAAGATACTGGCTCCTTCGGCACTGATTTCCTCTGCACGAACAGAACGGGGAATGTCTGTCTTGTAGACTTTCAGCTTTCCTCCATAACTTTCCCGGATCAGATTGCTGATGTCCTTGGAATAATTGGTTCTGCTGTCCACCATCGTCAGAAGAATACCCTCGATTTTCAATTTTGGGTTGATTTGTCGTCTGACCTTGTTGATGGTTTCCAGCAGCTGTTCCAAGCCCTTTGCCGGAAGATATGCCGCCTGAACAGGGATCAGCACATTGTCGGCAGCTGCCAAAGCATTGACTGTCAGCATACCCAAAGAGGGCATACAGTCCAGAAGAATGTAGTCATAATTCTGCTTGACCGTATCCAGGTACTGACGGAGAATGGTCTCCCGGCTCATGGCATTGACCAGGGAAACCTCTAAGCCTGACAGTTCAATATTGGCGGGCATCAAGTCCACACCTTCCGGGTGATGAAGAATGCCTTCGCCGGGGGCAATCGGCTTTTCCATCATAATCTTTCCCATCATGTCGGAAAGGGTGGAAGATAAGGTATCCGGGTACGGATTTCCCAGACTGACTGTTAAAGAAGCCTGCGGGTCTGTGTCTACCAGCAGAACCTTTTTGCCCTCCATCGCCAGTCCCACACCCAAATTTTCCGTGGTTGTGGTCTTGCCCGTGCCGCCTTTCTGGTTGACTACGGCAATGACGGTTGCTTTTTTCGACAAATATCTTTACCTCGCTTTCTATTCTGTGTATACTGCATTGATTACCACCTCCCTCCAAGTTTCCCCGAAGCCATATCATGCCTGACCTTTGCGTCATAGTGGGCGCTTATGGTGTAGGGGGCATTGTATATCGAAGCAAGTAAATACTGCTTGATATTGCGAACATCGGTTGTGTTCTCTTTGAAAGAACTCATTACAAATCTGATGTGTTCAGAATCCAGCTTCATAAAACTGCTTTTGACAATTTCAATGGGCTTATCATCACTGGCAATTCGTATTTGCTTCCGATTACTGCACATGACTTCAATAATCAAATGCAGAATTAGATCGAGTATCTCATGGTCATACGGATAATCCTGTTTCAGATAGTCCATAGAAAGCTGTTCATAAAAATACTGATAATATCGGGTAAATTCGTCAGTCTCATCGACTTCCTTTCCACAAAAACCGGAAGGAAAGAAAGGATCTGTATCACTAAAATCAATATAATTAGTATCAGTATTATTACCTTGTGCTTTTGACAGTTCTTGAATTGTGTTTTTGACAACTCCAGAATTGTCCTTTTGACAATTCAAGAATTGTCTTTCCACAGAACCGGAAATGAAGTTCTTTACATAGATCAGGTTCGGTTTCCCAAGTCCCTGTCGCTTGCGTTCTATCAGACCGCATTTCTTTTCCAGCTCATCCAGCAGCTTCACCGCTTTCTTTTCAGCACAGCCTAACGCACCTTTGATTTCTTCAATCGTGAAGATGATATAGACACGGCCTTCCTCGTCCAGCCAACCGTTCCGGGCTGAGAGGTTCATGCGGTCAAGCAGAATACCGTAAAGCAGCTTGGCATCGGTTGATACATTCCAGAAGCAATCCTCGGTGAATAGCACCTTCGGAACACGGTAGAATGCGAACATCTCCGCTTGCTGCCCATAGAAATAATCATACGTCACTCATCCTCACCACCTCTTTCTGCGGGAAATACTCTTTTTTCAGAGGGGTTCTGCGGAAAGTCGTATCCTTCAGTTTATACGGACATCTGACAAAATAGCAGAAGCGGTACTTCCATCGGGGTTGATAATACTCGCAGTCTTTGCAACATTTCGGCTTGTCACGGCGATTGCGTTCATACTCATACATATCAACGCACCCCCACTTCCTTCATAATCTTCCTGGTACACCAGCCGATGCAGGGATGATCCCGCCCATAAGGACAACCTTCACATTCCGACTTCGGCTTTGGGGATACGGAGATTAAGTAGTAACAATTTTCTTCGCCCAGACAGCAGCCCGTTTTATTGTTTTTCCAAAAATGACAGTAGCGGCAGTCGTTTGGCTTGTCTGGGGAATAGACGATTTTACTCAAAAATCAAACCTCCAATCTTTCAGATTTACCCATGAATTTTGGGCATAAAAAAAGAGCGTCTATCCATCCCCGATACAGGGGCAAATAGACGCTCTATGTACATGGTAGTATTCAATTTTATTTCTTATAACGGCTTAGCACTCGGAACATCCGCCTTTTGAATTAGCAAGGTTTTTAGCACGTTTTTTCGCCTAATTAGCTGGAAGCGCATTTTCATTAGCAAAAACGGCCCTTTTTCTGCTAATGATTAGCAGAAATTTTTGTCTTATCACAGCAGTTCGATTTTTTAGGGCTTGTCAAAAATCAGAATTTGAAGTAAAATTTGAAAACATTATTTCGTCTCAGCAATCACACTGGAATTTGTTAAAAAAAGCCGAAAACCCTTGAAAACAAAGGCTTTCGGCGTTGTTAGCTGGCGTCCCAAAGAGGACTTGAACCTCCGACCCCACGCTTAGGAGGCGTGTGCTCTATCCAACTGAGCTATTGGGACGTATTTAATTTTTTTGTCAGCCTCCGTAATTATCGGACTCAGCTCCCAACTAAGGTTTTTCCAAGGTGAGCGTTGTAACGTAACCTTAGGAGGCGAATGCTCTATCCAGCTGAGCTATGCCGACATACGATTTTTGGCTTAAAATCAAGGTTTTTCAGCCTTTTCGGCCTCCCGGATCGGTGACCGATTTTTTCTATTTTCAGCCGATATTTTTTTCGGCGAAAATGCTATTTGCGTCCTCTGTAGCACTTGGCTTTTCTAATCAAAATTCTCAGTACCGAATTGCCATCGACACCTGAGTACTTTTCAATAGTTCTCAGTACAGGTCCCCCCTTAGGAGGCGGATGCTCTATCCTGCTGAGCTACGGAGACGTATATGAAGTTTTAAGGTGGGGTCCTCCCCAAAAGGTGTCCGCTCCTCGTTCTCTTAGGAGGCGAGTGCTCTATCCAGCTGAGCTATGACGACACATACTATAAACTCTTGTGTTCATTTATCTAAAGGACACATAAAGTATATTACTATATTTTTTTATAAATTACAAGTATATTTTATAAGATGTTTCACGTGAAACATCTCCAGGTGAATTGTTTCACGTGAAACATTTATGTTTTTTACTTAATCATTACAGATACTTTTTCAGAAATGTAATTCTCCCTGCAGCCATATAACGCCCTTAAACCTCCGGCCAATCTGTGGTTCTCCCAACAGATCTTCTTTGTTAATGCAGACATCAAATTGCATATCATTACAATCCAGAGTCAGCTGATATATTTCTTCTCCTGTAATAATATTCTTAAACGGCATATAATCCAGGATTTCACCCATTACACTATATTGATCACATACCATCCCATAAGGCATAAAATAAGAATCCACTATCGTAAAAATATCATCTGTGACTATTCTCTGCGAAATCATAGAATATGTATCCATATCCTCCATTGTGAGACTTTCCATAGCCTCCTCATCGCCATTTCTGGCTGCTGCAATGAGATGATTTCTGTTTTTGGTCAATTCCCGTTCTATTTTTACTGCTTCTTTATCTTTTTCCACAGGTAACAGAATTTTTCCTTCCCTCGCCAGCCCGGAAAGGGTTAAAGGCTGGCTGTTGGGAAGCATACTGCCTTCATATTGCCACTGCATATATTCGGCAGCATTCTGAAGATAAAAAATTAATGTGACTCCTATTCTCAGATCATCACAGGCAGCTGCAAAAGATTCTTTATCTGCATGTTTTTCAACAGATACGCTTTCCTGTGTAGTAATACCTGATCCTCTGAAATAAGGAAAATAATAATCCACGTGGAACACATCATCCTCATCATACTGTCCACAGACTGTAATTCCACAATCACATCCATAATTTTTTTTAAATTCGGCAAATATACCATCCGTATAATTTTCTACTACTTTTTTCTCATCGTAGTTTTCTACTACATCCATGATAATCTGCCTGATACTGCTTCTTTTGGTGATCTTAGAAAAGCCGATTGCTCTCAGGTAACTGTGCATAAGAACACCTCCTCAAAAGGCTCCTTCTTATTAGGCACGAGTCTTTTTCTCAATTTTTGTCATTCCGCCCATGTATGGCTGAAGTGCCTTAGGAATATTTACAGAACCATCTGCATTCAGATTGTTTTCCAGGAAAGCGATCAGCATTCTTGGCGGTGCTACAACTGTATTATTTAATGTGTGAGCAAGATATTTCTTGCCATCTTTTCCATTTACACGGATTTTCAGACGACGAGCCTGTGCATCACCCAGGTTAGAACAGCTTCCTACCTCAAAATACTTCTTCTGACGTGGAGACCATGCTTCTACATCCAAAGATTTTACTTTAAGGTCTGCCAGGTCACCGGAGCAGCATTCCAGTGTACGTACCGGAATGTCCAGAGAACGGAACAGATCAACTGTATTCTGCCATAATTTATCAAACCACATTGGGCTCTCCTCTGGTCTGCAGACTACGATCATTTCCTGTTTTTCAAACTGGTGAATACGGTAAACGCCTCTTTCCTCCAGTCCATGAGCACCTTTTTCCTTACGGAAGCAAGGAGAATAGCTGGTCAGAGTCTTTGGAAGTTCTTCCTCAGGAATAATCTGGTCAATAAATTTACCGATCATAGAATGTTCACTGGTACCGATCAGATATAAATCCTCTCCTTCAATTTTATACATCATAGCATCCATCTCTGCAAAGCTCATAACACCTGTTACAACATTGCTTCGGATCATAAACGGTGGTACACAGTAAGTAAATCCTCTGTTGATCATGAAGTCACGGGCATAAGAGATAACAGCAGAATGAAGTCTTGCAATATCTCCCATTAAGTAATAGAATCCATTACCAGCCACACGTCTTGCACTGTCCAGATCAATGCCATCAAAGTTTTCCATAATTTCTGTATGATAGGGAACTTCAAAATCCGGAACTACCGGCTCTCCAAATTTTTCAATTTCCACATTTTCACTGTCATCCTTACCAATCGGTACAGATGGATCAATAATGTTCGGGATTACCATCATATTCTTCAGAAGTTCTTCTTCTACTTCCTTCTCTCTGGCAGAAAGCTCTTCAATACGGCTTCCGGAAGCAGCTACCTGTCTTTTTACTTCTTCAGCTTCTTCTTTCTTTCCCTGTGCCATTAATGCACCAATCTGTTTGGAAGTTTTATTTCTCTCTGCGCGAAGTGCCTCTACTTCCTGTTTAATCTCTCTGTTTTCTTTATCCAGTTCCAGAACCTTATCTACCAACTCCAGCTTGTTATCCTGAAATTTATTGCGGATATTCTGTTTTACAATCTCCGGATTTTCTCTCACAAATTTGATATCTAACATTTTGTTCCTCCTGTAAATATGTAACTATTCATATTTATTATTTCTTTTTTTCTTATTTTTAAACAATATATCAATTCTCTTCCATGTCTCCCAGGCCAAAGTTTACAGCTTTTCTAAGTGCCTCTACCTCTTCCTGGCTTAACATAACATAAGACTCACCTTTTACAATTTCCTTCAGATAAAGGAAACAGTTATCACGGCTGTGGACTGCATTCAAAATCAATCCCGTATTATCCTTATCCAGTAATGCAAGAGCAAAGCTTAGTTTTCCCCCTACATCATCAAAGGCATCATACTTTTCCACACCATATTTACTGAACATTTTCTCCAGATTTTTCTTGATAAAAAGGATATCGTGTTCATGATCTTCCTTTGCCTCATAGAGCTTATCAATCTGGGCAAATTTTCTCACAAATATTTTTTCCAGGGATTGTGCATCACTGCCCTTCATAAACGTTTTATATTTTCGTTCCAGGCGGCTCAGCCTCATACTGCTGCTTGCACTTTTTACCAGCAGAAAAATAGTCAAAACCAGCAGTATGATAATAATAATTCCAGGATCAATCCCCAGGTTGTCAAAAATACTACTCATATCACTGACTCTCCTTAATTTATAGACTCAAACAGATCTATAATTCTTTCCAGTTCATCCTTGGAATAATATTCAATCTCAATTTTGCCTTTATCATTTTTCTTTCTGTGAATCAGCACTCTGGTTCCCATGATTCCCTTCATTTTTTCTTCCAGGCTTTCATAGATTGCATCTTCAGCAGTAGTTGTTTTCTGTTTCTTTTCTTTTTGAGGATTTAGAATGCGTTTTACCAATGATTCTGTTTCACGCACACTTAATTTTTCATCAAACACCCTCATTGCTACTGTTTCCTGCTTTTCTTTATCAGAAATAGCCAATATTGCCCTGGCATGTCCGGCAGTGATCATTTCATCTATCAACATCTGCTGAACTTTTGCACTAAGTTTCAAGAGACGCATGGAATTAGTAACCGCTGTACGGCTCTTTCCTACTCTGTCAGCAATTTCATCCTGTTTCAAATGAAATTCATCCATCAGCCTTTTATATGCCATTGCCTCTTCAACAGGATTCAGATCCTCTCTCTGTATATTTTCAATCAGAGAAATTTCAACCAGTTCCTGAGCAGAAAATTCTTTTACTATAACCGGTACTTCTTTCAAGCCGGCAAGCTTTGCAGCTCTCCACCGTCTTTCGCCTGCAATAATTTCATAATAGTCTTTTTTATCGGACACTAGTAGTGGTTGAAGTACCCCATACTGTTTAATGGACTCTGAAAGTTCCAATAATGCATCTTCATCAAACTGTTTCCGTGGTTGATCCCTGTTTGGTTCCACATTTGATATCTTTACCATCATTGCTGTTTTTTTCTGATTTGATGATTCGTTTTTCTGGTCCGCTTTTACAGACATTTCTGTTTTTTTAGTGGGTTTAGTGACTGGTTTCCTTACATTTTCTCTACTGACAGGTGTTTTTTCCGGAAATAATGCATCCAAGCCTCTGCCAAGCCCATTTTTTCTACCTGCCATTAATCGTCCTCCCTGTTGATAACTTCTTCTGCCAGAAGGCGATAACTTTCTGCTCCTGATGATCTGGGATCATAAATTGTTATAGGCTGTCCATAACTGGGAGCTTCCGCCAGTCTGACATTTCTAGGAATAATTGTTTTGTAAATATTCTGATTGAGATTTTCTTTCACATTCTCAACAACCTGAAGTGACAGATTTGTACGGGCATCATACATGGTAAATACAACACCTTCCATTTTCAGGCGCTTATTCAATCTTTCCTTCACTAAATCTATGGTATGAATAAGCTGTGAAAGTCCCTCTAATGCATAATATTCACACTGAATAGGTACTAACACGGAGGTAGCTGCTGTAAGAGCATTGATTGTCAACATATTCAAGGATGGCGGGCAATCTAAAATAATATAATCATATTTACGTCTTAGCTTATCCGTAATCCCCTTTAATATGTACTCTTTGTTATCAATGCCTACCAATTCGATTTCTGCACCGGAAAGATTAACATTGGACGGAATCAGATCTACATTTTCTACTACATCTTTAATAATTGTATTCTTTGCTTCTGCTTCTCCCAGTAAAAGTTCATACAATGTATTCTCTGGGGAATTTTTATCCACACCCAATCCACTGGTAGTGTTCCCCTGAGGATCTATATCAATTGTAAGTACCTTTTTCCCCTTTTCTGCGAGGCAGGCTGAAAGATTAATTGCAGTTGTAGATTTTCCCACTCCGCCTTTCTGATTGGCAACTGCTATAATTCTTCCCAATTGTATTCCTCCTTTATGAGGTTATTGTTATAACATACTTTTGTACATTATGCAGATTCATTATAACACTTTTACTATAATCATGCCACATAATGTTTCACGTGAAACATAAAAAATATAGTTTAATTTTTATAAATGTAACATTTTTTCATCACATAGAATCTTATATTAACTTGTAAATTCTTTGTTTTTGGCGTATAATATATTTATATTTTTATATTTGTCACACAAA
This sequence comes from Blautia sp. HCP3S3_C4, assembly GCF_052064095.1. NCBI lineage: Bacteria > Bacillati > Bacillota > Clostridia > Lachnospirales > Lachnospiraceae > Blautia > Blautia sp. HCP3S3_C4. Next base: position 44,579 of record NZ_JBQHWF010000013.1, on the reverse strand, counting down.
GCAAATGCCCATATAAAGGAGGCAGACTATGAATAAAAACAAGCACAAAATTATAACATTTGCTGCTCTTATGACTGTTGCCACTATTGTGATTCATTTTATAAACCGTACAATTGCAGCTGCGGCACAATTAAAACAATTGCTCGGAATTACCCACAGTAAATATTTTGAATGGCGTTTTGGAAATATTTATTATACAAAAAAAGGTGATGGTAAACCAATTCTGTTAATTCATGATACATTACCTGGTGCCTCCGGTTACGAATGGTCTGAAATCGAAGAAAAACTGGCTGAAGATCATACTGTATATACCGTTGATCTTTTAGGTTGCGGACGTTCTGACAAACCAGGAATCACTTATACTAATTTTGTATATGTGCAGATGATCTGTGACTTTATCAGAAAAATAATCGGGCAAAAAACCGATATTATTGCCAGTGGCTTTTCAAGTTCCTTTGTCATTATGGCTTGTCACAACGAAAAAGAATTATTTAACAAAATTATGCTTGTAAATCCACCAAGCCCTGATTGCCTGAGACAGATGCCAACAAGAAGAGATCATTTATTAAAACTGGCTCTTGAGATTCCTGTTTTTGGAACTTTAATCTACCATATGATTGTCTCAAAGGAAAATGTAGCCAATTTATTTGTCGAAAAGATGTACTATAATCCATTTCATGTAAATACCCAGATGGAAGATGCTTATTATGAAGCATCTCACAGCGGTGGCTGTTATGCCAAATATTTTTATTCTAGCATGATTTCTAAATATATGAATATAAATATCAGTCATGCAGTGAAATCTCTGGATAACAGTATTTATATCGTGGAAGGTGAATCCGAACCAAATGGAAAATCAATTATGAATGAATATCTCACAGATAATCCTGCAATTGAGACTGCAATTATCAATGAATCCAAACATATTCCTCAGATTGAAAATCCCGAAGAATTTCTGGAACAGATTCTGATTTTCTTTTAAAAAAAGATCCTCTGACTTATTTGTCAGGGGATCTTTTTTTCTAATTTTCTGTACCTGTCAGTGTTTCAAATGCTGTAAACAATTCTTTCACTGTCATCTTATTTACCAGATATATCTTACTGTCTACCTTTACTGCATAATAATTCGTATCATAGCTATAATACTCTGCTTCCAGTTTATTTCCGTCTTCTTTTATAAATGTAACTGTCATTTCCGGATCTGTTTCAGGCTTAAATTCGTCTGTAAGTCTCTTCTGTGCAGCCAGATTAATCAGTTTATTATAAAATGTTGTAAACTGCGTTTCATCCACTTCTGACCCATCCAGTTTATAAGTAACAGTCTCTTTTTCATTTCCATCATCATCTTCAGATGTTTCACGTGAAACATTTACATCATAATCACTGCCCTTATAATTTACCTTCACTTCTTTCAGATCATTGGTTGAAACATAATTTACTGTCATATCCCAGAAGTCTTCCTCGGCTTTATCTGTAAGTGCAGATAAAGTATCATCAGACATAGTGTAAACCTGATCACTATCATTTACCATCACATATCTGTTACTGTCATCTGCCTCTTTACCCACCGCAATCACCAGTTGCTTATTCTCTACATTTTTTTCTGACTCTTCAGAATCCGATGCATTTGTATCATCTGATGTATCTTCACTATCCGCAGCCTCACCCTGAGTCTCATCTGTTGTTTCAGTTGAACTATCCGCTGATGTATCAGAAGAATCTGCATCCTCCTGCTCTTCCGTATAATCAACTGTGATAACCGCATATGGATCATCCAATCCATAAGTGCTCTTATCTTTACACTTGTAATCTACGAAAGAATTATATGCCATGCTTCCAAAAGAGGTTGTCAGAGAACTAACAGTGGCTGTATCTGCTTTTTCCTCATCTCCATCCCCTTTAACTGTCCACAGATTTGTATTCGTATTTTTAGAAAGTTCATAGGACTTATCACCTTTTACAGTGATTTTATTTATATTATCTGTATCAGATATCACCGGAAAATCTTCCATCTGTGCGTAATCATATAATGTTTTTGTAAAAGGCTCTATACAAGAGGATTCCACCATATAAACTGTACTCTTATCATCATCCTTATATACATAATATTGACTTGTGGATGAATTTTCATCACCTACATATAACGTAGTTGTCTTTTCCTCAGTTTCTTTATCCTCTGATTTTTCTGATTCACAGGTAATCTTTATGGTATTGGAGGGTGAATCCAGACCATATTCTGCCAGATCATCCACATCACTAAGCACTCTGTCTGATTCTATCGATGTCAATGCAGAAGCTGCATCTGACAGAGTAGTCTGGTTTACAGGAAAATCCTCTTCATCCTTTTTAACCCAGTCGTCATCCTTTTTTTCAAAAGTAGTTTCTTTCTCATCCACTAAGAAATCCAAAGATTTAATATCATCTGCTGATGCTGTAAAAACACTTGTTTTCTCGCTTTCCTCTTCTGATTCTTCTTTTGCCTCCTGTTTGGCTACGAAGGTTTTAACACCTGCGTAGCCGCCGCAGCAGACAGCAAGAACAGCAACTGCAATGATCATTTTAACAGTTTTATTCTTCATTTAAGCCTTTCTCCTCTTTATCCAAACAACAAATCCAATAACAAGGAAGATTCCAGGAATTAATGCAATGGTGCAAATCTTCCAGAATGCTGCATCATAATCAGTAATTGTCAGGTAAGATACTTCCAGGCTCTTGGAAGGAATTGATACACTGGCGCTTTCCTCTGTATCTGTCATCCATTTCAAAGACTCCATGATCAGTTTCTCATTTCCGCCGGATACCATCTGATTTGTCTGCGAATCCATCAGATTAGAAGTAGAATAGTAGACGATCTGTGTCTCTTTGTCATCATCCAGACTTTCTGTAATACTAACACCCAGATCAAATGGGCCTTCTACATCTCCATCCTCTTTTTCAATGGTATTACTGTTAAGATCAGTTTTTGAATATGCCTGATCAGAAGTTGTCAGTATACTTTCTATTTTCACTGTATCACGTACATCATCCAGTTGTTTAATGCCCTGCGCATATGGTGCAAGTACATAGTAACCGGCAGAAGCAGTCTCAGAGCTTGCATCTGTACTGTTAATAGTCGGAACCAGATAATATGGCATCTGCATTGCATAATGCTGATTGTCTCCCTCAAATACCACACCCTCTGTTCTCTGTACACCATAGTTTTCCAGGATTGCATCAAAATTTGGCATATCTTCTGTTGTATAATCGGAGAAAATTATTGCTTTTCCGCCGTTTTCAAGATATTCAATAATCGCATCCTTCTCGTCAGAGGAAAAATCTGTAGAAGGTGAGTCAATAAAGAGACAGTCTGCATCATCCGGAACACTTCCCTCTGTAAGCAGATTTAAGGATTTAATATCCATATTTGCCTTCTCAATATCCTCTTTAATAGAAGAATCCATATCTTTCTCACCATGGCCTTCTACTGTATATAAAACAGGCAGATTTTCTGAGGTTACATATCCTATTGCACTTGTGATCTGACCTTCACCATCAAAGCCTGTAGTCTGAGAGCTATAAGTCTGATAATCAATAGATGTCTCATAAATATTGTTATAATCAATTACCTTATTTCTATCTCCACAAACAACAATAAGACTGTTAGCAGAAAGATCATCGCTGGTATACTGTGAAACAAATTTAGGATTTACTACCGGATCCTTCTGCTCTACCTTAATATGCTTGGATTCATCTTCATATTTTTTCAGCAGACTGGAGATATTTTCATCTTCAGATCCGCTCTGTGCGATCTGATAAATCGTTACGTCTTTCTCCAGGTCCTTCAGCATTTTCTTGGTCTCATCACCGATACTGTACAGTTTCTGGCTGCTGATATCAATTTCTGAATATTTAGATGGAATCGTGCTTACAATCATGTTTATAACAATAACAACTGCAATAAAAATCACAGACATAACCATGGTATACGAACCATTTTTTATGTGCTTTTTACTGATCGTTCCTATCAGTTTCTTCTTATCAAATTTGTTATGGTTTTTGTTTTTCATTTTTTCCTTCAGTTTCATTCCTGTCACCTCCTAATTCCAACGTCTCTTTGATATAGACTGCATTGTAAGGAATAAGCAGATTGCAATCACTGAAAGGAAATATACAATACCTTTAATATCAAAAATATTACTTGTGAAATTATCAAAGTGTCCACTCAGGTTAAATATATTTAATACTTTCTGGATTCCACCCTCGAACACGCTTGATTTAACTACATATATAACAACAAGAATTACTTCTCCTATTACAGCTGCAATTGCTGAAATCAGTGCATTTTTGATCATCGTATAAAGAATGATCGCTGCTGCCAGAATCAGCAATCCAAAAGTAACGCAGGTAGACATAGATGTTTTGGAGAAAAAGGAAGAAATACCATTCATCATATAAAAAGCAAACAAAAGTACAAATGTAAGTACTGCTGCAATGACCTGGCTTTCTGTCAGAGCTGACATAAATACACCAATCGCAATATTCGCACATCCCAGAAGGAAAAATCCAAGGATTGCCGTATAAGCAGATCCAAAAGCTACCGTGCCAAATTTTGACATAATTAACGGATAAATACACATTACAAGGATGGGAATTGCATAGACCGTTACCAGCGCCAGATACTTGCCAATTACAATATTACCTACAGAAACAGGAGCTGTAAGAAGCAGCTGATCTGTTTTCTGTTTTCTTTCCTCAGCAAGTACACGCATAGTCAGGATCGGTACTCCGATCAAAAATACAAATGTAACCGCACTTAATGTATATTCAAATTTAGGATATGCAGCAGAAAGCTGATATGCTGAAAAATAAATTCCCGTCAACACCAGGATAAAAAAGATAAACAGATATCCAACCATTGATGTCAGGTAACTTTTCAGCTCTCTTTTATAAATTGCTGTCATGATTCTTTTCCCCCTTCATCTTTTTTCTGTGTATCTTTTTCCACAGCTTCTGTCTTTATTTTGTCATCATCCCCTGAATTATGAATCTCCTCTTTCGCACTTTCAGACACCTCAGATACCGGTTTATCAGATGCTGTAAGCTCAAGGAAAATTTCCTCGAGAGATACTTTCTTTGACTTCATTTCATAAATAGGACAATTCAGCTGTGCCATCTTATAGAAGACACTTTCTCTCACATCATTCTGCTCTTCTGTAGAAATATTTACATTCCAGAGATTTTGTTTATCATCATGCTTCAGAGATACTGTATCAATTCCTTCTATCTCCTTTAAGCCCTGCTCAATAGCTGTTTTATCACCTTTAATGAGCATATCAAGGGTATTGGAACCTTCTGCAAGCTTGCCAAGATTCTCAGGTGTATCACTTGCCACAAGCTTTCCATGGGAAATGATCAATACATAATCGCATACTGCACTTACCTCTGAAAGTATATGTGAACTAAGGATCACAGTATGTTTTTTCTTCAAATTTTTAATCAATGTTCTTATTTCTATGATCTGCTTAGGATCAAGACCTACTGTAGGTTCATCCAGAATAATCACCTCTGGATATCCCATAATAGCCTCTGCCAGCCCCACTCTCTGGCGGTAACCCTTGGACAGGTTTTTGATCAGACGATTTCTCATGTCAGATATTTTTACCATATCCATTACTTCTTCTATCATAGATGCTTTTTTATCTTTGGGAATTTTCTTAAGATCTGCCACAAATTTCATATATTCCAGAACGGTCATATCGAAATAGAGAGGTGGCTGTTCCGGCAGGTAACCAATACATTTTTTTGCCTCTTCAGGCTCATCCAGTATATCATGTCCATCAATAGTAACCGTACCTTCTGTAGATGCAATGTATCCTGTGATCATATTCATTGTAGTTGATTTTCCTGCACCGTTAGGGCCCAGAAATCCGTAGATTTTTCCTTTCTCTATTTTAAAAGAAAGGTGGTCAACTGCCGTATGGTCGCCATATTTTTTGACCAGATTGTTTACTTCAATCAAATTACTCTCCTCCTTATTATTCAATAAATAGAGAATGTCCTCAGGTGAAACAGAGAATGGGGGAACCCGAGGACATCTCTATGGAGAATAGTTTATGACGAAGTTGTGATGAAAATAGGTTGAAAATGTGTTTATTTTGTGATGTTTATGTGGATAACTTTATTCAACTATCCTATATTTTTATTTCTTTTCTGAATTTTTTTATGAAAGCGGTGTTTTTAGTGGTGTACCCGCTTTGCGCGGATAAGCCTTTGGAGTTGATTTTATTTTTTTGACAGGAATCAAGGAGCGAGATATTTCCGTATCAGGAAGATTAAAATAAGTGATTTCCTGCAAATCCCCACCAAGTATTTTTATAGCCTTTTCCGCCTGTCTGGTCTCTTCCTGAACTGTTCCGGACTTATAGGAGATAAAACTTCCTCCTTTTTTTACATAGGGGAGACAATATTCAGACAACGTAGCCAGATTGGAAACAGCTCTGGATACACAAAGATCATATTGCTCGCGATATTCTTTATTTCTGGCATATTCTTCAGCTCTTCCATGAATTGCTGTAATATCTGTAAGTCCTAAAAGCTGGAAACTCTCTTCCAGAAAATTCACACGTTTTTTTAAAGAGTCCAATAAACAGGCCTGTAAATGTGGGAATGCGATTTTTAACGGAACTCCCGGAAATCCGGCTCCAGTTCCTATATCTATCATTGTTTTTACCTTTGTCATATCTATGCTTTTAACACAGGAGAGGCTGTCCAGAAAATGTTTGGTAAGCACTTCTTCAAAATCCGTAATTCCTGTCAGATTCATAACTTTATTTTTTTCAATCAGATATTCATAAAATTTAATAAACTGTTCTTTTTGCTGTCCATTTAATTGGATTCCTAATTCCTGACATCCATTTTCCAGGGTTGTGAGATCGTATGACATACTTTTCTTCTCCTCTGTTTTTTATATTAAAAATTTTTTGCATTTCCTATCTTATTTACTTGATAAATATACCAGTAATACAGATATATCTGCCGGGGATACTCCTGAAATCCGTGATGCCTGACCGATTGAGATAGGACGATAGGCTTCCAGTTTCTGCCTGGCTTCAATACGCAGGCTGCCTATCTGTTCATAGTCAAGATCTTCCGGTATTTTCCTGGATTCCAGTTTTTTAAACTGCTCTACCTGCTTTAACTGTCTGCGGATGTAACCATCGTATTTAATGTTAATATCCACCTGTTCCTTTACATCCCATGGTAATTCCTGGCGTTCTTTATCAAGAGACTCTATCGCTTCATAGGAAAGTTCCGGACGCCGGATCAGCTCAGCCAATGTGGTCCCTGACTTCAACGGTGTACTTTTATATTGTTCCAGAAGTTTCTGCACAGGTTCTGTATTTCCAATGTTCGTGTGCTCCAGACGTTCAATTTCTGCTTTAATCTCTTTCTCTTTTGTCAGAAGCTTCTGATAATCTTCTTCACTGACCAGACCCACCTGATAGCCTTTTTTCCGCAATCTCAGATCTGCATTATCCTGACGGAGAAGAAGTCTGTACTCCGCGCGGCTGGTCATCATTCTGTATGGTTCATGATTTTCCTTTGTAACAAGATCATCTATCAGCACCCCGATGTATGCCTCTGAACGATCCAGGATCAGCTGTTCCTGCCCTTTTATCTCCAAAGCTGCATTAATTCCTGCAATCAGACCCTGTGCCGCTGCTTCTTCATATCCGGAGCTTCCATTAAACTGACCGCCACTGAATAATCCCTTAATTTTCTTAAATTCAAGAGTAGGATAAAGTTGCCGCGGATTAATGCAATCGTATTCGATTGCATAAGCATTCTTTACGATTTTTGCATTCTCCAGTCCAGGTACGGAATGATACATTTCTTCCTGTACATCCTCAGGCAGAGAGCTGGACATTCCTCCAATATACATTTCATTTGTGTAAAGTCCTTCAGGTTCAATAAATACCTGATGGCGGTTTTTATCTGCAAAACGAACCACCTTATCTTCAATAGATGGGCAGTATCTAGGTCCTGTTCCTTCAATCATACCGGAATAAAGAGGCGATCTGTCCAAATTTGCCCTGATGATCTCATGAGTTTTTTCATTGGTATAAGTCAGCCAACAAGATTTCTGCTCAATCTGTACATCCTCCGGATCTGTGGAAAAAGAAAACGGCACTACTCTCTCATCACCAAACTGCTCTTCCATTTTACTGTAATCAATGGTATTTCCGGCAATTCGTGCCGGAGTTCCTGTTTTAAAACGGAACATTTCAATCCCCAGTTCTTTCAAAGAATCTGTGAGATAATTTGCTGCCTGAAGTCCGTCAGGACCTGTATAATTACTTACATCTCCATAAATACATCTTGCCTTTAAGTAGGTTCCTGTACAAAGAACTACTGCTTTACAATTATATGTGGCACCTGAATAAGTTTTTACACCTGTTATATGTCCATCTTCTACCAGAAGCTTTGTTACTTCTCCCTGTTTAATAGTCAGATTTTCTGTATTCTCCAGAGTTTTCCGCATGGCATTACTGTATGCCCGCTTATCTGCCTGTGCACGAAGGGAATGAACCGCAGGACCTTTTGAACAATTCAACATCTTTGACTGGATAAAGGTCTTATCAATATTTTTCCCCATTTCTCCGCCAAGTGCATCCAGCTCTCTTACTAAATGACCTTTAGAGCTTCCACCTACATTTGGATTACAGGGCATCAATGCTATACTTTCCACACTGACTGTAAACATAATGGTTTTCAGTCCCAGACGGGCACCTGCAAGGGCAGCCTCACATCCTGCATGACCTGCTCCAACTACAACAATGTCATAATTCTTCACTAAATTCTTCATTGGATCTCCTTTTTATAATCAAGCGGATATTCGCAATCCGCTTCGCTACTTGCTCATAACCGAATAACTGCTTATTGCTTTTCGCAATTAAAGCAGGGGACTTACTTGATTCGGTTAAATCAGCTGTTATTTACCAGTACAGAATTTGCTGAATATTTCATTCACCAGATCCTCTCCTACAGATTCTCCCAGGATCTTACCCAGATTTTCATAAGCGTTCATCAAATCTATGGAAAAGAAGTCCTCCGGCAATCCTCCCAGAATACTGTTTCTCACCAGATCCAGGCTTTTATCAGCTTCCTCCAGCGCAGCCTTATGTCGTTCATTCGTAATATAGACCTCATCATTAAAGGAAAGTTCTCCGCCAAAAAACATATCTTTTATTTTTTCCTCAAGCTCTGTAATTCCAGTCTCTTCTTTGGCTGAAATGGGAATTACCGGGTGTCCCGCTTTTTCTCTTAACCTATCTATTTCAATTGCGGCTTTCAGATCAGTTTTATTATACAGGATAATTGCCTTCTTTCCATTGAGCATGGACATAATTTCTTCATCATTACTATCCAGCGGAACTGATGAATCCACAACATAGAGGATCAAATCTGCTTTCTGTGCCATTTCTCTTGCTCTGTCCACACCTATTTTTTCTACAATATCCTCTGTTTCACGGATACCTGCTGTATCCACAATTTTTAAGGTAATCCCATGAAGAGTGATATATTCTTCCAATATGTCCCTGGTAGTTCCTGCTATATCAGTAACAATCGCACGATTTTCTCCCAAAAGCAGATTTAATAGAGAAGATTTTCCGGCATTAGGCTTTCCAAGGATAACCGTCTGTATTCCTTCCTGTATCATTTTTCCATCAGAGGAACTTTTCAACAATTTCTTTATTTCCAGCTGCTCTTTATCCACCACTTCCAACAGCTCCTGAGGATAACCTTCCAGACTGATATGTTCCGGATCATCCAGCGCAGACTCTATATATGCAATATGGTAAATGATTTTTTCCCTTATATCACAGATTGCTTTCTGTACCGATCCCTTTAACTGGTCTATGGAGCTTCGAAGTGCATATTCATTTTTGGCCTGTATCACATCCATAACTGCTTCTGCCTGGGACAAATCCATTCTTCCATTAAGAAAGGCTCTTTTGGTAAACTCACCAGGACCGGCAATCTCTGCACCATTTTTCAGCACAGTCTCCAGCACTCTCTTCATGGCAAAAACACCACCATGACAGTCAATCTCTACTGTATCCTCCCCTGTAAAGGTTCGAGGTGCACGCATGATCATCACCAGAACTTCATCGATCAATTCCTCTCCGTCATAAATATATCCATAATGTATGGTATGGCTTGGAACTTCTTTAATCCTTTTTTTTCCGCCCTTAGATCTATAAATACGGGAAATTACCTCCATGGCATCTTCTCCGCTGATACGGACAATTCCGATTCCAGATGCGCTCATTGCCGTGGAAATCGCCGCAATTGTTGTTTCCATCTGATTTCCTCCAATAATTCAAAATTCCTTAAAAAAAAATGTTACTCCGAAAAAAGCATATACGTACCTTACGTATTATTCACGCTTTCACCTAGAATAACATTTTTTTATGATAATATAAAGTTTTTATTTCAAGATTAAACCTGTATAAATACGGCTTATCAGTTTCTCTTTAACTTAACCACTACGTGACGATATGGTTCTTCACCTTCGCTGACAGTCTCTACAAACTTATTTCCCTGAAGAGCAGAATGAATGATTCTTCTCTCATAAGGATTCATCGGCTCAAGCACAACTGTCTTTCTGGTTTTCTTAACCTTATAGGCAATCCCTCTGGCAAGATTCTCTAATGTTTCTTTACGGCGTTTACGGTAATCTTCAGTATCAAGCTTTACACGAATATAATTTGCTTTTCCTTTATTTACCACAAGGCTTGTAAGATACTGGAGGGAATCAAGAGTCTGTCCTCTTTTACCAATAAGGATTCCCATATCTTCTCCTTCAAAATCTACCTCCAGACTTCCATCTGCAGTATTATATTTCGAAGTGATTTCTACTTCACCCAGATTCATAGAAGCAAAAACATCATGCAGAAAAACCCTTGCTCTGTCTTCAACTTCTTTGATTTCTTCAGAATCTGTAATGATCTCAACAGGCTTTCCTGTTTTTACAGCTTTTTCTTTTGCCGGCTTTTCTACTGTTTCCTTTGGTTCTTTTGAGATTTTCTCTTTTCTCTCTTTTACAGGCTTTGGCTGTCTTGGTTTATCCTGCTCTGGAGCTGCAGCCTTAGGCTCTTTTACTTCTTTTTTAGCATCTTTCGGAGCTTTTTTTACCTGTTCTGGTTTCTTTTCTTCTTTTACGGAAATTTCTTCTTTAATGGCTTTTTCCTCTTTAAGAGAATCAATCTTTACTGTTTCTACAATTTCCTTAATTTCCTCTTCTTCAGAAACAGGTTCGGATTTTCTTACTTTAATGATAGCCGGTTTGCTTCCAATTCCGAATAAACCACTTTTTCCTTCACTTACTACCTGAATTTCAAGCTGGTCACTGGATACGCCAAGCTCGATACATGCTTTTGTAATTGCTTCACTTTTTGTTTTCGCTGAAAACTGGATAAAATCCTCCATGCCAACCCCTCCGTTCTTTGCTACTTCTTCTTATTTCTCTCATCAAATGCTTTTACCATATTTGCCTTGGCTGTAATACTGTCTGCTTTTGCATTTGAAGCTTTCTGGTAAGCTTCTTCTACTTTCTTGGCTCTGGACTGAACATCTGTATTGCTGCTGCCTTTTTCAATCTTGTTGATATTTTTTACACTCTGATGAGCCTGATTCGTAATCTTCTGAGGTGGAAGTCCTGCTTTTTCACGCTTCTTTTCCATCTTTTTCATATTTTCATTGATCAGAACCTGAATATCAATTTTGTCCATTTTTTTGTTAATGACAAACTGCTGTACACTTCTCACTGCTGCACTGGCTACCCAGTAAATACCAAGACCTACAGGGAACGTAAAACAAAATACTGCAGACATCAGAGGCATTACCATATTCATGGTCTTCATAGAGTTCATCATTGCATCCTGCTGTGATTCTCCATTTCCCTGCTGCGCTGCCTGAGGCATCAGCTTGATGTTAAGCATCTGTGTGGCCCATGCAAGAATCGGAATCAGAATCGCAACAATAGCAAGAATAATAGATCCGCCTACAAATGCCGCCTTTATATAAGTAAGAGGCTGATCCGCAATATTAAGTCCAAGAAAATCCTGCACATGTGAAATCTCTTTTGCTGTGCTGTTCAGTGTATCAGAAAAACCTGAAAACTGACTTGTCTCAGCAAGGCTCTTCCACTGGGAAGGAGACAGCGCATACAAAAAGTCTGTCACAGAATTACTGGTAGCCTTACTTCCATCCATAATAAGCTGGACTCTGGTCATTTTATTATCTTTAATAAAATTCTGTAAAATATCTGTATATCCGTTTACAGCTGTAATATTAGTAACTGCAGCTGAGAGAATATTTTTTACACTTCCTACATATGCCGGAATTTTATAAATAACCTGATACAATGCCATCAGGATAGGAAACTGAATTGCCAGCTGTACGCAGCTTCCGGTAGGAGAAACACCATATTTCTGATATACAGCCTGTGTTTCCTCCTGCATTTTCTGCATTGCAGCCTGATCTGAGTTCTTTCCTTTATATTTCTTCTGAATCTTCTGAAGTTCCGGCTGCATAACAGCACTTAATTTAGAAAATTTCTGCTGTTTGATCTGCAGCGGAGTCATAAGAGCATAAATAAGGATACTGAAGATAATAATACAAAGGCCAATGTTCTGAATTCCAAATATATTCAGAAGTTTGTAAATACCATCCATAATCCATCCCATGACGGTCGCAAGCTGACCGATAATAGGAGTACCGCTCTTTGTCGCTAAAATCATTTCCAAGTTTCTTTCCTCCTAGAATCCATAGGTGACAGGTTTACCCTGCCTTATGGTACAGGGTCATAGCCTCCATGAGAAAAAGGATTACATCTCAGAATCCTCCAAACCGCAAGGAGGCCCCCTTTTAACGCACCATATTTTTCAATTGCTTCTAAACCATATTGAGAACATGTGGGAATATAAGGACATTTTGTTCTCTTCATCGGTGACAAATATTTTTGATAGAGCCTAATTATCCTGATCAGAAATTTTTTCATCATTGTTCTTACCTGTTATGTGATGCTTTTCTGCCAAATGCATAAGGGCACTCTCTATCTCCTGATAGCTTCTGTCCTTAGCCTGAGGCCTGGCCACCACCACAATATCCAAACTATTGTCGAATTCCATTTCATTTAATCTATAACTTTCTCTTATCAACCTGGTGAGTCTGTGGCGAACCACACTATTCCCTACTTTTTTACTTACTGATATTCCCAGACGATTCTTCATGTACCGATTCTTCAGTACGTACATCACCAGATACCGATTACCTTTTGATGTTCCATTTCGATATACTTTTTGAAAATCTTGATTCTTTTTTAAGGACTCTGAGTTTTTCATAGAATCCTCCCGTTTTTATAGAAGAAAAGACCACAATAACTGCGGTCTTATTCTTAAGCTGATAAATGCTTTCTTCCTTTTAATCTTCTTGCAGCTAAAACTTTGCGTCCACCCTTTGTACTCATACGAGCTCTAAAACCATGGACTTTCGCTCTGGATCTTTTTTTCGGCTGAAATGTCATTTTCATAGGTAAAGCACCTCCTTTATCTATTTTCCATATTAATTTTACTTATTAGAACATCATTTCAATTATATTCATAAAGCACCAATTCGTCAAGTACTAATTCTATAAAGATTTTTAAGGTTTTTCAGTAAATTGTGGATTATTAAATTGGTTTACGTAATATTATCCACATTTTGTGGATAACTTGTGGATAACTTGTGGAATACCACAACATATATCCACTTTTTTCGACAGTGTTTTACACATCTCAAAATAAAAATCCTTTATTTATACCTTTTTCGACAGTGTATAAACTTATACACATATTTAGGGAGAATTTTGTATCCTTTTGTCACATTATGGTAACCAAATTACTTTTATACACTGTTATCCACACTAATCCACATAAAAATTGGGGATAACTTTTTTTTCCACAATTCCCTCAAATATTCATTGCTAAAACCAATATTCTATTATAATATATATATGGATATTTATGTCCATTTTAGAGATTATAGAATATCTTTTATTATTATATATAATTTAGAAGGAACCGGGAGAACCAAAAATGAACAAAGTTGTGGAAAAATGGGATGAAATCCTGCAAATCGTCAAAACAGAACATGATCTGTCCGATGTTTCTTTCAAAACCTGGCTGAAACCCCTTACTGTTTATCAGGTTGAAGGAAATATTGTGACTATTATCGTTCCATCTGAACAAGTAGGACTGAACTATATCAGTAAAAAATATAAATTACCCCTTCAGGTTACTATCAGCGAAGTCACTGGTATGGAAAATTGCGAAATAAACTTTATCCTGCCGGAAGATGTACCCAAAAAGGAAGCCGCAGCACCAAAGGTTCAGTCTCAGGATACAAGATGTGAAGAAGCTCATCTGAATCCCAAATATACTTTTGATACTTTTGTTGTGGGAAGCAATAATAAATTTGCCCAGGCTGCGGCTCTTGCTGTAGCAGAATCACCAGGGGATGCCTATAATCCACTTTTTATCTATGGTGGAGCAGGTTTGGGAAAAACCCATTTGATGCATTCCATTGCACATTTTATTATAGATCATGACGAAAACAGTAAGGTTCTCTATGTTACCAGTGAAGAATTTACAAATGAACTGATTGAGACCATCCGTAACGGAAACAATACTGCAATGACCAAATTCCGTGAAAAATACAGAAATATTGACGTTCTTCTGGTTGACGATATTCAATTTATTATAGGAAAGGAATCTACACAGGAGGAATTTTTCCACACCTTTAACAGTCTGCACAGTGCAGGAAAACAGATCATTATTTCTTCAGATAAACCACCAAAGGATATGGAAATCCTGGAAGAGCGGTTCCGTTCACGTTTTGAATGGGGTCTTATTGTAGATATCACACTGCCTGATTATGAAACCCGAATGGCTATCCTCCATAAAAAAGAAGAAATGGATGGCTATGATATCAATGAGGAAGTCATCAAATACATTGCCAATAATATTAAATCCAACATCCGTGAGCTGGAAGGAGCTATTAATAAGGTTATGGCTTTTGCAAAACTGGAGCAGCGGGAAGTTAACTTAGAACTTGCAGAACAGGCACTGAAGGACATCATATCTCCAAACGAAAAGAAAGTGATCACACCAGAATATATTATATCAATGGTTGCAGAACACTTTGATGTTTCTGTAGAAGACCTGTACGGAAATAAACGAAATTCCAAAATTGTAATGCCACGTCAGATTGCTATGTACCTTTGCCGGGAAATCATATCCACACCTCTTAAATCCATAGGTAAATGTCTCGGCAACCGTGATCATACTACAATCATGCATGGAATTGACAAAATCGAAAAAGAAATTGTCTCTGACGATAACCTTAAAAACACAATTGAAACCTTAAAGAAAAAAATTAATCCACAAACATAAATTTAATAAGTTACTATATGGGGATAACCTGTGGAATACAATGTGTATAAAATGTTGAAGTTATGTGTATAAATGTGTAAAACTTTTTCGCCAGATTTTTGATTTGAGTTTTACACAAGTTATTCACATACTTCAACCTTGTTTTTACACGAAGTTATCCATACTTCAAACCCTTTTATTTACTGCCTTAAATATAGTTTTTCACATATTCACATCCCCTACGGCGGATACGACGGATTTCTTTTAAATATTTATCTATAAAAAACACACACTCAACAGAAAGGAAGTTATACACATTATGAAAATCATATGCTCCAAAAACAGCTTACTCAAAAGTGTAAGTATCTCCCTGAAAGCAGTACCCTCTAAAACAACAATGCCTATTCTTGAATGTATTCTTATAGATGCAACTACAAATCAAATTAAATTTACTACCAATGATATGGAACTAGGTATTGAAACTATTGTTGAAGGTACTATTGAAGAAAAAGGAATGATTGCTCTGGATGCTAAAATTCTCTATGAAATCATTCGAAGACTTCCGGATAACGATGTTACTATAAAAACAGACGATAAACTTACAGCTTTTATCACATGTGAAAAAGCAAAGTTTACGATTCCTGGTAAATCCGGAGAAGATTTTGCATATCTCCCAATAATTGAAAGAGAAGAATGCCTTACTGTTTCTCAATTTACTTTAAAGGAGATGATTCGTCAGACAATATTCTCAATTGCAGCTAACGAAACCAACAAATTAATGACTGGTGAACTGTTTGAAATCAAGGATAATTGTCTGAAAATTGTCTCCCTGGATGGCCACCGCATTGCTATAAGACGAATGGAACTTAAAAAAGATTATTCAGATCGTAAGGTTGTAGTGCCTGGTAAAACTTTAAATGAAATCAGCAAGATTCTTTCAGGTGAAATTGATGATCTGGTAAATATTTATTTTTCAAAGAATCACATCCTCTTTGAATTTGATCAGACAATCGTGGTATCCAGATTGATCGAAGGAGAATACTTCCGTATTGATCAGATGTTATCCAGCGATTATGAAACTAAAATTTCTATCAATAAAAAAGAATTTCTGGATTGTATTGACCGTGCAACCCTTCTGGTACGTGAGGGAGAAAAGAAACCAATCATTATTGAGATTTCAGATAATACAATGGAGCTGCGCATCGATTCTGCAATGGGTTCCATGGATGAAAATATTGATATCATCAAGGAAGGAAAGGACATTCTGATTGGATTTAATCCAAGATTTCTGATTGATGCCCTTAAGGTTATTGATGATGAAACCATCAGTATCTACCTGGTAAATCCAAAAGCACCATGTTTTATCCGGGATGATGATGAAAATTACACATATCTGATCCTGCCTGTTAATATCAACCAGAATCAGACAAGATAGGGAGTAAATGAAAATGGAAGAGATCAAAATAAGAGATGAATTTATAAAGCTGGGACAATTACTGAAGCTTGCTTCTATGGTAGAAGATGGAGTAGAGGCAAAGTATGTGATCACAGATGGCCTGGTAAAGGTTAATGGTGAAGTTGATGAACGTCGTGGACGCAAGGTTTATGAAGGAGATATTGTTTCCTATGACGGAAAAGAAATTAAAGTAGTCAGGTGAATAAATGTATATTGAATCTGTTCAGTTGAAAAATTTCAGAAATTATGATTCACTGGAGCTTACCTTTGACAAAGGAACCAATATTTTTTATGGGAATAATGCACAGGGAAAAACTAATATTCTGGAATCCCTCTATTTATGCGGAACAACCAAATCTCACAGAGGAAGCAAGGACAAGGAAATCGTTAAGTTCGGAGAAGAAGAAGCACATATCCGGATGATGGTAAACAGAAACCAGATTAATTACAAAATAGATATGCATCTCAGAAAAAATAAAGCTAAGGGAGTTGCCATAAATGGATTGCCCATCAAAAAGGCAAGTGAATTATTTGGAGTGGTAAATATGGTGTTCTTTTCTCCCGAAGATTTGAATATTATCAAAAATGGACCTGGAGAGAGAAGACGTTTTCTGGATATGGAACTGTGTCAGTTGGATAAAATATATCTGAAGGATCTGGCATCTTATAATCATATTGTCAATCAGAGAAATAAATTATTGAAGGATATGTATGTGCAGCCGGGATTGAAGGGAACTCTTGATATCTGGGATATGCAGATGGTGGAATATGGCAGGCGCATTATTGAAAAGAGAAAAAGATTTGTGGAAGAACTGAATGAGATCATCCAGAATATTCATTTTAATCTTACAGGGGGAACAGAAAATCTAAGGGTTATTTATGAGCCGAGCTGTCCTGGGCAGGAACTGGAGAAAACTGTTTCTGAAAACAGGGAAAGAGATATGAGGATGAAGATAACATCAGTCGGCCCACACAGAGATGATCTGTGTATGGAGGTCAATGGAATTGATATCCGCAGGTATGGTTCTCAGGGACAGCAGCGAACAGCAGCACTTTCACTTAAATTATCTGAGATTTATATTGTAAAAAGAACAATAAAAGATACGCCGGTTCTGCTTCTGGATGATGTATTGTCTGAACTGGACAGCAGCAGACAGACTTATCTGCTGGATAGTATACATGATATACAGACCATGATAACCTGTACAGGACTGGATGATTTTATAAGTCACAGATTTCATATAAACAAAATATTTCAGGTCGTAAACGGAAGTATTTGTGAATGAAGTTTTTGACAAGGTTATAGGCTTATGTTACACTGGAAACAATTATGGAAAGTTGGTGAAAACATTGGACAAGGAAGAATTTCGAATCAAGCTTGAAGAGATAAATAAGCTGGTTCAGAATAAGGATTATAAAGGTGCGATGAACATTGTGGACAGTATAGACTGGCGTCGGGTAAAGAATGTCCGTACCTTATGTGTAGTTGGCGAAATATATGCAGCCAATGGAAGATATGAGGATAGTAAGGAAATATTTTTACTGGCATATCATAAAGCATCTATTGGAAAAAATATCCTGTATCGACTGGTTGAGATTTCTTTGAAAATGAAAAATGTTGATGAGGCTACTGAGTTTTATGAGGAATATAAACAGGTGGCACCAAATGACAGCTCTCAATATATTCTTCAGTATAAAATTGCCAGAGTGAAGAATATTTCACTGGACGAACAGATCAAAATCCTGGAAGAATACAAGGAACACGAATTTACAGAAAAATGGTCTTATGAACTGGCTGCATTATATTATAAAGCCGGGGAAAAAGAAAAGAGTCTTGAGCTGTGTAATGAGATTATTCTCTGGTTCAGTGAAGGAAAATATGTAATGAAAGCATATGACCTGAAACAGCGTATGGGAGAACTGACAGGAGAAGAGAAGGCAAAATATGAGAAACAGTTTGTTCCAAAGCTGATCAAACCTGAAGAAGCCGGAAATATTAAAAAGGCAGAGCAGGATAGACCAGAAGATTCTGAAGAAGAAAAAGACCTGGAAAAAGAAACTTCAGAAAAATCCACAGAAGAGGAAGAACAGCCGGAGATTATAAGAATCGAAAAGAATAGCAGAGAAAACGATGGGGCTGAGAGCATTCAGGATAAAATTTCAAAAGGAATCCGGGATATTTTTGGAGGAGCCAGAAAGAAAGCGGATGAAGAACTGAATGAAGAAAAAGAAAGTTCAGAGGAAGTGACGGAAACTGAAGAAGATCAGATTCCTGAAGAAATTATAAAGACAGATAGTACAGAAAAAGAACCTGAAAATGTACCGGAACTGGAAGCAGAACCAGCAAAACCCGGAGAAAGTCCTGTTATTAATAAACAGCCGGAAAGCCAGAAAGTAAACGAAAATCAGGAAGAAAAAGAAGATTTTGGAAAAACGATGAAACTTCCGGAATTGAAAATTCCTGACTCCATGAAAAATATGGAGCCAAGCAGTGCGCCTAAGATTGAGGATATTCAAAAGGTTGATTTTGCAGAAATGGAAAAATCAGGTAAGGAATTTAATCTTGAAGATACGATTCTGGCAGCTGCAAGTGCACAGGGGATTGAAATTCCAAAGGAAGAACCTTTAAAAGAAGAATCTACAAAGGAAGAAAAACCAGAGGAAAAAGAGAGAGAAGATAAAAAACTTTCAGATGATCTGGAAAAGCCGGATTTTCTGACCAGTGATTCTTTTGGTGACCATATAGAGGTAAAAGCCGGAGACCTTAAGGTTCCAAATATCATGCCATTTGAAGAAGAGGATGATGTTACAGAAGAGGATCTTAAGAGTGCAGAGGAAGAATTTCTCCATGGTCCTTCAGGAAAAAAAGATTTGAATGCAGATTATAATCTGGAAGATATGGATGCTCCTGCTGACCAGGATGAAGAAACCATTAATGTTTTGCAGAATCCGAAAGACAATGAAGATTTGTCAGAGGAAGAAGAACTGGAAAGATTTATAGAGTCGATCCAGCCCAAGGATGAAAAAGATCCCAGAGACATCATTCCAAGAGAAAAAATACTGAATGATGATGAAAAGCAGCTTTTTACATATTTTGTAAAAATTCCGGGTATGAGGGAACAGTTGCTCAATACCCTGTGTGATGTACAACAGGCAGCAGCAGATAAGACCTCCAGGACAGGCAATATTATTGTTATGGGGGGAAAAGAGTGCGGTAAGACCAGATTGATATCCGGTTTGATTCCTGCAATATGTAAAGAGCTGAATCTGGAAGCTTCAAAGGTTGCTTATGTATTTGCAGATCAGATCAATGGTAAACCGATAGATCAGATTTTTGAAAAGCTTTCCGGAGGTTTTCTTGTAATTGAGAATGCTAACCAGCTGACCCAGGAAACAGTGGAAATGCTGGATAAGGCAATGGAAAAGGAAACAGATGGCCTGACTGTTATCATAGAGGATGAAAAAATAGGAATGCGCAAATTTATTGCCAGATATCCTAAAATTGTGAAGAAATTTACATCTATGATCAACATTCCGGTCTTTACAAATGATGAACTGGTTAATTTTGCAAGAGTTTATACAAAAGAAAACGGATATACCATTGATCAGATGGGAATGCTCGCATTGTATAATCTGATTGGAATTAATCAGAAAGAGGATCAGCCTATGAATATAGGGGCAGTAAAGAATCTGATTGATACCGCCATTCTTAAATCTCAGGGAGGAATCCGTAAATTTAAGAGAAACATTTCAAAGAAACGTATAGACAGAGACGGCTATATTGTTCTTTATGAGAAAGATTTTAGTAAATAATAAAACAGAAATAAAAAGAAAAGGAAGTAATGATTATGACCAGACCCTATCTCGGCAATCCAAAATATACCATAGAAGTGCTGCAGAAGTATAATTTTGCATTCCAGAAAAGGTTTGGTCAGAATTTTCTTATAGATACGCATGTATTGGAGAAAATTATTGCTTCTGCAGAAATTACGAAAGATGATTTTGTATTGGAAATCGGTCCGGGAATCGGAACCATGACCCAATATCTGGCAGAGGCAGCCAGAGAAGTGGCTGCTGTGGAGATTGATAATACTTTGATTCCGATTCTGAAGGATACGCTGAAGGACTGGGATAATGTAACAGTGATCAATGATGATATTCTGAAAGTAGATATCCGAAAGCTGGCACTGGAAAAAAATAAAGGATGTCCTATTAAGGTAGTAGCCAATCTCCCATACTATATTACAACCCCTATTATTATGGGACTGTTTGAAAATCAGGTACCTATTGATTCTATTACCATTATGGTTCAGAAGGAAGTTGCGGACAGAATGCAGGTAGGTCCGGGAACTAAGGATTATGGAGCTTTATCGCTGGCGGTCCAGTACTATGCCAGACCGGAGATTGTGGCAAATGTTCCGCCAAATTGTTTTATGCCAAGACCCAAAGTGGGAAGTGCAGTGATCAGACTGGAGAGATATGAGAAGCCGCCGGTTCAGGTTAAGGATGAAAAGCTGATGTTCCGTCTGATCCGGGCGTCTTTTAATCAGAGAAGAAAGACGCTGGTTAACGGACTGAAGAATTCACAGGAGCTTTCATTTGACAAAGAGACTATTGAAAAAGCAATTCTTGCCTGTGGATTACCTCTGACTATAAGGGGGGAGGCTCTGACATTGGAGCAGTTTGCACAGCTGGCAAATATGTTTTCTGAAAAACAGGGTTTCTGATAGTAAGGGACAGAGAATTGGATAAATAATTTTATAAATAAAAAGCATCCGATGGCTGGACGGATGCTTTTTACATTACGTTCAAATTTATTTTTAAAAGGAAGGAGAGTCGATTGTTTTTAAAACAATCAACATATGAAAAAGAAAATTATAAAAATAATGTTTGATTTATTATTTTTATGATTTTATTATATAGGCAAATTATGATGGAATTTTGTTTAAGATGTGAAAAAAAATTGAACAAATGTCAAAAGAATTATGAAGATAAAGACATAGAGAACCAAGGTATATAGTACTAGAAACCAAAAGGAAATTTATTTTACAGACGGTTGAGGGGAGATGTTATAATAGCCCGGTAACAGAAAACAGATTTTAGCAGAATAATCTGGAGGTAATTGATCATGAAAATAAAGAAAATAGGAATACTTATGATTGCAGGAACACTTATGTGCACATCACCGGCAGCAACAGTCATGGCATCTGATGCAACTGAAACTGTGCAGGAAATTATTACAGATAACGAGATTGATTCTCTGGTTTCTGATCCTGATAAGGTAGTTGATATTATTATGTACGCAAAGGACAAGGTGGCAGAGCAGGATATTTCCGATGAGCAGATCAGAGAAATCATTCAGGCAGGAGAGGAGACGGCAGGAGTTACACTTACAGAAGAGGAAGAAAATAAACTTATAAATATTGTAAAAGAAATCAAAAATGCTGATATTAATGAGGAACAGCTGAGAAGTACTGTAAACAAGGTATACGATAAGCTGGAAGAAATGGGAATCGGAAAAAAGGAAGTAAAGGGAATTCTTCAAAAACTGATAGAATTTGCAAAAAATATTTTAGAGTAATCATTTTTAAGTGTATTACTTTTAAAAGGATTAAATAAAAAAACTTTAATGAATTAAAACGATAATGTACAAAAATGATAAAGCTGTAGAAAAATAGAATAAAAAGCTATGTGTTAAATTTATAAAAAAACAATAAAAAAATAAAAAAAATTGTGCAAATAAACGAAAAGTTCATTTTGAGTTCATGATTTGTTCATAACCAATTGCTATTATATAAACAGTTCGAAAGAACCTACGAAAGACGTTGTAATGTGTTATCATTACACATAAATTTTTTTCATAATAATAGCCCCGGTAAACCACTACCGGGGCACTCCTCGCTTTAGAGATAAAAATAGTCCCGCAATTGCGGGACTATTTTTTATAACTTATTCAAGATTTTTTCCATATTTCTGTATTGCATTGTTTAGCTCCTGCATGCGTTCATCCAGTTCTGCAACATAGCGTGCACATTCCCGTAATTCTTTTGTGATATAATCCGGGCCGTCCCCTTCAAATTTGTAATGCATTTTATGCTCCAGAGTAGCCCAGAAATCCTGTGCTACAGTACGGATCTGAATCTCTACTTTTGTATCAATAATGCTGTCAGAAAGAAAGACAGGAGTGGTTACCAGCATGTGATAGCTGCGATAGCCGCTCTTTTTGGGATTTTTCATATAATCTCTTCTGGCCAGGATCGTCAGGTCATTTTGCTTGGAAATCATATCTGCAATCAGATAGATATCAGAAGTAAAGGAACAGCTGATTCGGATTCCGGCAATATCATTTACATAGCGGATCATATTTTCTGTGCTGGATTCGTAATTATGGCGTTTAAGCTTTTTGACAATGCTTTCCGGAGTTTTGATCCGGGATTTGACATGCTCGATAGGGTTATATTTATGTCTGTGCTGGAATTCATCGTTCATAATGTCTATTTTTGTTTCAATCTGCTTCAGGGCAGAATGATATACGAACATAACAGTATCCCAGTTATCAATTTCTTTGAAATCTCTCAAAGGAACGGAATCATAATTCATGAATAATATCCTTTCTGTATGAAAAAAGTACAAGTTTATTATAGCATATAAAGCTTCTTTTGAAAATTGCGATTTCCATTATTATAGGTGATGTGATATAATATGGTTGCTATTCTTAAAAATTATTTTTAATTCTGAAATTTTATGTTGTGAAAATAAAATAAAAAAATAAAGGAGATAAAAAAGATATGGCTGAATCAATGAAAGATTATGAGACAGAGCTTGAAGCTTCTTTCAAGAAAATTGAAGAAGGGGATATCCTTACAGGAACTGTGATCAGTGTAGATGAAAAAGAAGTAGTAATAGATCTTAAATATTATGCAGAAGGAATCATTCCTGCTGAAGATTACAGCAGAGAGCCTGGATTTTCACTGAAAGAGGAAGTTAAAGTGGGAGATGAGGTTTCTGCAACTGTGGTAAGAAAAGATGACGGAAACGGAAATATTCTGTTATCAAGAGTGGAAGCATCAGATGTACTTTCCTGGGACAAACTAAAAGAATTAAAAGAATCCGGTGAAATTCTGGATGTAACAGTAAAAGGTGTTGTCAATGGAGGCGTAATCGTATATGTAGAAGGAATCCGTGGATTTGTCCCGGCTTCCAAGCTTGCATTGACTTATGTAGAGGATACAAATGAATATCTGAACAAACCAATTCAGGTTCAGGTAATAGATGTAGATAAAGAAAAGAACCGATTAATTCTTTCTGCAAAGGAAATATTAAGAGAAAAGGCAGAAGAAGAAAGAAAAAATAAAGTGTCCAATGTACAGGTCGGACTGGTGACAGAGGGTACTGTTGAGAGTCTTCAGCCTTATGGTGCTTTTGTAAATATGGGCAATGGCCTGTCAGGACTTGTCCATATTTCACAGATCTGTGAAAAGAGAATTAAAAAGCCTTCAGAAGTTCTTGCTGTTGGTGATCAGGTTAAGGTAAAGGTAACTGCAGTAAAGGATGGAAAATTAAGTCTCAGTATCAAAGAAGCATCAGATATGATGGCAAAGGAAATCGAAGAAGAAGTGATAGAACTTCCGGATTCAAAGGAAGAAGCCAGTACATCGTTAGGTGCACTTTTTGCAAATATTAAGTTAGATTAATGAGGTTAAAAACTGTATGAGAAATCAGGAAAGAATATTTGTAATAGGTCATAAAAATCCGGATACAGATTCAATCTGTTCAGCAATTGCCTATGCAGACATTAAAAACAGAACTTCCCAGAAAGTAAAATATATTCCTAAGCGTGCGGGACAGATCAATGAAGAAACAGAATATGTATTAAATCGTTTTGGAATGCTGCCGCCGGGATATATGTCTAATATTGGAACCCAGGTAAAGGATATGGATATCCGTATGAGCCCTGATGCAGATAAAAGTATGTCTCTTAAAAATGCATGGGATCTGATGATGGAGAAAAGTATCGTTTCCCTTCCAATCAGAGACAGGGAAGGCCAGCTGGAAGGTCTTATTACAATTGGGGATATTGCAAAGACCTACATGGATACCACTGACAGTTATCTTCTGTCCAGAGCAAGAACACAGTACAGAAGAATTGCTGAAACAATTGCAGGTACTGTGATTGAGGGAAATGAGCATGGATATTTCACAAAGGGAAAAGTTTTGGTGGGAACTGCAAATCCGGAAATGCTTAAAGCCTATATTGAAGAGGATGACCTTATTATTATGGGAGACAGAGAAGAGGATCATCTTCAGGCAATTGCCCAGAATGTAAGCTGTATTATTGTGGGAATGGGAATTGAAGTAACTGAGAAGGTGATCAAGCTTGCTCATGAAAAAGAAATTGCAATTATTATGTCTCCCTATGATACTTTTACGATTGCAAGACTGATTAACCAGAGTATTCCTGTAAGATATATTATGAAAACAGATAATCTGGTTACATTCAGTACAGAAGATTTTACAGATGATATTCAGAATGAGATGATCAAACATCGTCATCGTGCCTTCCCTGTAATTAACAAAAAGGGAAAATGTATCGGAACAATTTCCCGAAGAAATTTTCTGGATATGCATAAAAAGAAAGTAGCACTTGTAGACCACAATGAAAAAGATCAGGCAGTTGATAATATCGACAAAGCAGAGATTGTAGAAATTATAGATCATCATAAACTTGGTTCATTGGAGACCATAAGTCCGATTTCCTTCAGAAATCAACCGGTTGGATGTACAGCTACAATTTTGTACGAGATGTATGGAGAGCAAAAACTGGAAATTTCGCCAAATATTGCCGGACTTCTCTGTGCTGCAATTATTTCAGATACATTGATGTTCCGTTCTCCTACCTGCACGTTATCAGATAAAATGGCAGCAGGAGCATTGGCACTTATTGCAGGAATTAATATTGAGCAGTTTGCCAGGGAAATGTTCAAGGCAGGAAGTAATCTGAAGGATAAATCACCGGAAGAGATTTTCTATCAGGATTACAAAAAATTTATTGCTGAAGATGAGATCAGCTTTGGTGTTGGTCAGATCAGTTCCATGGACAGCGATGAACTGACAGAAATCAAAGAACGTCTGATTCCGTTTATGGTAAGTGAATGTGGACGTCACGGCGTATCCCGTGTATTCTTTATGCTGACGAACATCATTGAGGAGTCTACAGAGCTTCTCTATTATGGTGAGGGAAGTGAAGAAATGGCCAGCACAGCATTTCATATGGAACCAACGGATGGTGTATTTGATCTGAAGGGTGTAGTTTCTCGTAAGAAACAGCTGATTCCGGCACTTATGGAAGCTGCACAGGCAGGACAGAATGATTATAATTAAGGACAGGAAGAAATAAATGGCAAAAGAAACCTGGAAAGCCGGAAATATGCTTTATCCGCTGCCGGCAGTGATGGTCAGTGTTACAGATGGAGAGGGAAATGATAATATACTGACAGTTGCATGGGCTGGAACCGTATGTACAAATCCGCCAATGGTGTCTATTTCAGTGCGTCCTTCCCGGTATTCCTATGAAATGATAAAGAAAACAGGAGAATTTGTAATCAACCTGACTACAGAGAAACTGGCATATGCAACAGATTATTGTGGAGTGCGCTCCGGCCGTGATGTTGATAAATTTAAAGAAATGAAGCTTACCCGGGAGAAGGCTGATTTTGTGAAAGCGCCTATGATCCTGGAATCACCGGTCAGTATTGAATGCAGGGTAAAACAGGTGCTGGAATTAGGTTCCCATCATATGTTTCTGGCAGATGTACTGGCTGTCCATGCGGATCCTGCATATATGGATGAAAAAAAGAAATTTCATTTGAATGATGCCAAAATGCTGGTATATTCCCATGGAGAATATCTTGGAACAGGGAAAAAACGTTAGTATTTACACCTGATGATCATATATGCTAAAATGAAGGGAATAACAATGAATAATGTGACGTTAATAGGAATGCCTGGTTCAGGAAAAAGCACCATAGGAGTAATTTTAGCAAAAGCACTTGGATATCAGTTTCTGGATACTGATCTTGTGATTCAGAAGCAGGAGAAAAGAAAGCTTTCACAGATTATTGCTCAGGAAGGACCGGAGAGATTCAAGGAAATAGAAAATAAGGTTAATGCTTCTGTAGATGTGACAGAAACAGTGATTGCTCCTGGAGGCAGTGTTATTTATTGCGAAGAAGCAATGAAACATTTAAGATCTATAGGAAAAGTAGTTTATCTGAAAATATCATTGGAATCACTTTCAAAACGTCTTGGCAATTTGAGGGGACGGGGTGTTTTATTGAAAGAGGGACAGACTTTAAAAGATCTGTATGAAGAGCGAGTTCCCTTATATGAAAAATACGCTGATATTGTTGTAGATGAAGAAGGGAAAGATTTGGAAGAGAGTCTTGCTGCAGTTTTGGAAATAATAAATACCGGGGCATAGTAACCAGTGAGATAATATTTTTGTTTACAAATGATAAATATATGCTATAATATACAATTGACTTAAAAACAGACGATCATTTGAGAATAATTTATTCGTCTCCGCACAGGGAGTGAAAATAATTACAGAGGTGTATTTATGGAACAATATGTAATAAAAGGTGGAAATCCTTTAGTAGGTGAAGTGGAAATCGCAGGTGCAAAGAATGCAGCACTGGCAATTCTTGCAGCAGCAATTATGACTGATGAGACTATTTTAATTGAGAATCTGCCTGATGTAAGAGACATTAATGTTTTACTTGAAGCAATCGCCGGCATTGGAGCACAGGTAGACCGTATTAATAAGTCAACAGTTAAGATCAATGGCTCTACCATTGGTGATGTAAGCGTAGATTATGAGTATATTAAGAAAATCAGAGCTTCTTACTATCTGCTTGGAGCTCTTCTTGGTAAATATAAGCATGCAGAAGTACCTCTTCCGGGAGGCTGCAATATTGGAAGCCGTCCCATTGACCAGCATCTGAAGGGATTCAGAGCGCTGGGGGCAGATGTGGATATTTTACATGGAGCTATTGTAGCAAAGGCTAAGAATCTTCATGGAAGCCATATTTTCCTTGATGTTGTATCTGTGGGAGCAACAATCAATATTATGATGGCTGCTTCTCTTGCACCTGGACGTACAATTATTGAGAATGCAGCAAGAGAACCGCATGTAGTAGATGTAGCCAATTTCCTGAATAGTATGGGTGCCAACATTAAGGGTGCAGGAACAGATGTGATCCGTATCAAAGGTGTAGAGAAGCTTCATCGAACAGAATATTCTATTATTCCTGATCAGATTGAGGCTGGTACCTTTATGTTTGCTGCAGCAGCAACAGGTGGAGATGTTACAGTAAAGAATGTAATCCCCAAACATCTGGAAGCAACTACGGCCAAGCTTGAGGAAATTGGATGTGAGGTTGAGGAATTTGATGATGCGGTACGTGTACGTGCTACAGGCAGACTTCATCGTACTCATGTAAAAACTCTTCCCTATCCGGGATATCCTACAGATATGCAGCCGCAGATTGCTGTTACCCTGGCTCTTGCAGAAGGAACCAGTATTGTAACAGAGAGTATTTTTGAAAACAGATTCAAATATGCAGATGAGCTGTCACGTATGGGAGCCAACATTAAAGTAGAGGGCAACTCTGCAATTATTGATGGTGTAAATAAGCTTACAGGTGCCAGAGTCAGTGCTCCTGATCTGCGGGCAGGTGCTGCTCTTGTAATTGCAGGTCTGGCAGCTGATGGTATTACGGTAGTAGATGATATTGTATACATCCAGAGAGGATATGAGAATTTCGAAGAGAAGCTTAGAGCTTTGGGAGCTGAGATTGAAAGAGTTTCCAGCGAAAAGGAAATTCAGAAGTTCCGTCTGAGAGTTGGATGATTATAAAATTTCTATAAAAATAGAATTTATGCTTGACATTACAAAGGGTTGAGTATATTGTAAGTTGTGCAGAAAAGTTAATAATTAGTAATAGCCTTTTATTCAGAGTGGTGGAGATACAAAGGATCTGAGAAGCCACGGCAACCCCTTTTTATGCGGAGGAAGGTGCCAACCTGAGCGAGTGATCGAACAATAAGAGGATTGTTGAAGCATTCATTCAGACAGTCCGATTACTTCGGGCTGTTTCTTTTTATTATCTGTATAAAAATATACTATGAAATGAAAAAAAGGAGAACAAAATGGAGAAAATTTTATTTACTTCTGAATCTGTAACTGAAGGCCATCCGGACAAAATGTGCGATGCTATTTCTGATGCGATTCTTGATGCAATTATGGAAAAAGACCCAATGGGCCGTGTTGCATGTGAAACAGCTGTAACTACAGGTCTTGTAATGGTAATGGGTGAGATTACAACAAACGCTTATGTGGATATTCAGAAGATTGTAAGAGATACAGTACGTGAAATCGGATATACACGTGGTAAATATGGTTTTGATGCAGATACCTGTGCGGTAATCACTGCAATTGATGAACAGTCTGCAGACATTGCTCTCGGAGTAGATAAAGCTCTGGAAGCTAAAATGGGAGAAGACGAGATTGATGCTATCGGTGCAGGAGACCAGGGAATCCAGTTTGGCTATGCTTCCAACGAAACAGAGGAATATATGCCATATGCTATTAATATGTCCCATAAGCTTGCTCGTCAGCTGACAAAAATCCGTAAAGATGGTACATTAAACTATTTAAGACCAGATGGAAAAACACAGGTTACTGTAGAATATGATGAAGCTGGAAAACCTGTACGTATTGATGCAGTTGTATGCTCTACTCAGCATGATCCTGATGTTGCACAGGAGCAGATTCATAAAGATATTAAAAAATATGTTTTTGATGAGGTTATTCCGGCAAATATGGTGGATGAGAATACAAAATATTTTATCAATCCTACAGGACGTTTCGTAATCGGCGGACCTCACGGTGACAGCGGACTTACAGGACGTAAGATCATTGTAGATACTTATGGCGGAGCCGGTCGTCACGGCGGCGGAGCTTTCTCCGGTAAGGACTGCACAAAGGTAGACCGTTCTGCAGCTTATGCAGCACGTTATGTTGCAAAAAATATTGTAGCAGCAGGCCTGGCTGATAAGTGTGAAATTCAGCTTTCTTATGCGATTGGTGTTGCACGTCCTACATCTATCCATGTGGAAACATTTGGTACAGGTAAGCTTTCAGATACCAAATTGGTTGAGATTATCCGTGAGAATTTTGATCTCCGTCCGGCAGGAATTATTAAAATGCTTGATCTGAGACGCCCAATCTACAAACAGACAGCTGCTTACGGACATTTCGGACGTACAGATGTAGATCTTCCATGGGAACATCTGGATAAGGTAAATGATCTGAAAAAATATCTTGCATAATTGAGAAAAAGTTATCTTTAAACAAAAGCAAACAATCATCCTGCATATTTTTGTGTGGGATGTTTGTTTGTTTTTTTATTGTCCGGGTGCTTTGGCAGAATATACTTTCGACGTTGGCGTCAGCATTTTATAGAAAATTTAGATATTGAAAACAGACTTTATGGTATAATCTTGTTATGAAAAAAATTGGCTCAGAGAAAAGGATGGTTTCAATGAAATTAAAAACAAGGATCATAGTTGGATTTGCCATGATCATATTAGTGCCCCTTTTATTGTTTTCTGCATCATTATACGGATTAAGTCATACAAAACTGGCACAACATAATTCAGATTCTTCAGAAATTGTCTATGATATTTCCATGGGAGTGTCTGCCAACAGCAAGACGCAGGTAAAACTTATTGCCAGAGATCTTCTGTTTACAGCGACAGTAATTCTTGTATTTACAGCTTTGTCCATAGGCTTATGGATATACAGAAGTATAGCAACACCTTTAGTAAAATTAAAGAAAGCAACTCAAAATATAAAAGAAGGAAATCTTGATTTTGTATTGGACGTAGAGGGGAATGATGAATTTTCAGAACTATGTCAGGATTTTGAGGAAATGAGAAAGCGTCTGAGGGAATCTGCAGAGGAAAAAATAATATTGGATAAAGAAAATAAAGAACTGATCAGTAATATCTCACATGATCTGAAAACGCCTATTACAGCTGTAAAGGGATATGTGGAAGGAATCATGGATGGTGTGGCGGATACTCCGGAAAAGATGGATCGTTATGTAAAAACTATTTATAATAAAACCAATGAAATGGATCATCTGATCAATGAACTGACTTTTTATTCCAAGATTGATACAAATCGTATTCCATACACTTTTAGTAAGCTGAACGTAGAGGATTATTTTAGTGATTGTGCAGAAGAAGTAGGTCTGGAACTGGAAACCAGAGGAATTGAACTGGTTTATGCCAATTATGTGGAAAGTGGTGTGCAGGTGATCGCAGACGGAGAGCAGATCCGCCGTGTAATTCATAATCTTATCAGTAATGCTATTAAATATATGGACAAGCCCAAAGGAATTATTCAGATCCGTATCAAGGATGTAGGAGATTTTATCCAGGTAGAAATCGAAGATAATGGAAAAGGTATTGCTGCTAAGGATATTGTTTATATTTTTGATCGATTTTACAGAACCGATGTATCCAGAAATTCTTCCAAGGGTGGAAGTGGTATCGGACTTTCTATTGTAAAGAAGATTCTGGAGGATCATGGTGGTAAGGTATGGGCTACCAGCAGGCTGGGAATCGGCACAATTATGTATTTTGTTCTCAGAAAATATCAGGAGGTACCAATGAAATGAGCAGAATATTAATTATAGAAGATGAAGAGGCTATTGCAGATCTGGAGAAAGATTATCTGGAACTTTCCGGATTTGAGGTTGAGATATGTAACAGAGGGGATACAGGACTGGTCAGAGCATTAAATGAGGAATTTGATCTGATCATCCTGGATCTGATGCTGCCGGAAGTAGATGGATTTGATATCTGCCGTCAGGTACGTCAGACCAAAAATATACCGATCATTATGGTGTCGGCTAAAAAAGATGATATTGATAAAATCCGTGGTCTGGGACTGGGAGCAGATGATTATATGACTAAGCCTTTCAGTCCAAGTGAACTGGTGGCAAGAGTAAAGGCACATATGGAGAGATATAATCGTCTGGTCGGTTCCAATGTAAAGAAAAATGATATTATAGAGATTCGCGGTATAAAAATTGATAAAACTGCCCGTCGTGTGTGGGTAAATGGGGAGGAGACTACTTTTACTTCCAAAGAATATGATCTTCTTACATTTCTGGCAGAAAATCCTAACCGAGTATTTACTAAGGAGGAGCTTTTCAGGGAAATCTGGGATATGGAATCAGTAGGAGATATTGCTACAGTAACAGTACATATTAAAAAAATCCGTGAGAAGATTGAATTTAATACTGCCAAACCTCAATATATTGAAACAATCTGGGGTGTAGGTTACAGGTTTAAGGTCTGATCAAAGAAAAATCAGAAAGGAAAATATGGATAGATTATATAAAAAGCTGGAAGAATACGGAAAGTCAGATTATTATCCCTTTCACATGCCCGGACATAAGAGAAATATGGATTCTTCTGCAGCCTCATTTCCTTTTGACTGGGATATTACAGAAATTCATGGGTTTGATAATCTTCATCATGCAAAAGGCGTGATTAGAGATGCGCAGGAATATGCAGCACAGATTTATGGAACCCAGAGATGTTTTTTTAGTGTAAATGGAAGTACGGCAGCACTTCTGGCAGCAATCAGTGCCTGTGTAGATAAAGGAGGCAAAATCCTTATGGCGCGAAATTGTCATAAGGCTGTTTATCATGGATTATATATAAGAGACTTGCATCCCATATATATTTATCCACATGAAGATTCCAGATTGGGGATAAACGGAGGAATTTCACCTTCTTGTGTGGAAAGATATATTGAAGAAAATCAGGATATACAAGCAGTTCTGATTACCTCCCCTACCTATGACGGAGTTGTATCAGACGTAAAAAGTATTGCCCGTTTTGTACATAAATATGGAATTTCTTTGATTGTAGATGAGGCACATGGAGCGCATTTTCATTTTTCAGATTATTTTCCTGTATCTGCAGCAGAGCTTGGAGCGGATATTGTTGTCCAGAGCTTTCATAAAACACTTCCGGCCCTTACACAGACGGCAGTTCTTCATGTGTGTAGTGACAGAGTAAATGTGGGAAAAATAAAAAGATTTATGGGTATCTATCAGACCAGCAGTCCTTCCTATATTCTTATGGCCAGTATGGATGCCTGCATGGATAGAATGAATCATACAACAGGGAAGAAGATGTTTGCAGAATTTACTTCTCAGCTGGAGGAAGCCAGACAGCGGTTGATGAAATGCGGACATATCAGGCTGATAACTCCGGAAATGATAAACAGTACCGGTGTGTATGACTTTGACCGGTCAAAACTGTTGTTTTCTACAGTAGGAACTTCTATTAATGGGACAGAACTACACAGACGGTTGAGAAATGAGTTTCATATAGAAATGGAAATGGAAGCGGAAAAATATGTCCTGGGAATTGCTTCTGTGGGAGACACAAAAGAAGGATTAGACAGACTGTGTAAAGCAATTGAGTATATTGATACACAGGTGGAAACTGTTCAGGAGAAAACGGAGAAGAATGTTTCCTATGCAAAAATGAAAGCATTTATGACAATTTCTCAGGCTATGGATGCACCTCAGAAGAGATTTTACCTGGAAGAAAGTGTTGGAAAAATAAGTGGTGAATTTGCTTATCTGTATCCTCCGGGGATTCCTGTTATTGTGCCCGGAGAACAGATTACTGGACAATTTGTGCGAAATATGAGAAGATACATGGAACAGGGACTGGAATTACAGGGACTCAGTGACAGTAGTAATGAAACAATCTGTGCAGTTATAGACAGTCCGGTAAAGGAATAGCAGGTAATGGGAAAGATTTTTTATATTATGGGAAAAAGTGCTTCCGGAAAAGACAGGATATATTCTCTTCTGGAAGATCAGAGAGAACTGAAACTGAAAACATTGGTTTTATATACTACCCGGCCGATCAGAGATGGAGAAGAGAACGGAAAAAATTATTATTTTGTAAGTGATGAAAAATTGAATGAATTTAGAAAAAATGGAAATGTAATAGAAGAGCGTTCTTATCATACCGTATATGGAATCTGGACATATTTTACAGCAGATGACGGTCAGGTGAATCTGACAGAATCGGATTATCTGGGAATAGGTACACTGGAATCTTTTATGAAGCTGAAGAAGTATTATG
The DNA here is from genome assembly GCF_052064095.1 of Blautia sp. HCP3S3_C4. Classification (NCBI taxonomy): domain Bacteria; kingdom Bacillati; phylum Bacillota; class Clostridia; order Lachnospirales; family Lachnospiraceae; genus Blautia; species Blautia sp. HCP3S3_C4. The sequence continues at coordinate 10,421 of NZ_JBQHWF010000013.1, read as the reverse complement.
GAGAAAATGCAGTCTGTCCTGTTTATATACAGGTGGAGGATGGCGAGCGGCTTTCCAGAGCATTAAAGAGGGAAAAAGAACAGGAGAATCCCAAATACGAGGAAATGTGCAGAAGATTTATTGCTGATCAGTCAGATTTTTCGGAGGAGAATATTCAGAGCGCAGGGATTGAGAAAAGATTCCAGAATAAAGATTTAGATATTTGTGTGAAAGAAATTGTAAATTATATTAAATCTATGCAATAGAATGTCTTTTATGATATAATATCATCACAAAATGGACTGAAGGGGTGATTCTTATGATGGGATTTAACAATATTATAGGGCACGAAGAAATTATCAGGCATTTAAAGAATGCCATTGAAGCTGGCAAAATATCTCATTCTTATATTTTTACGGGGGAAAAGGGATCTGGCAAAAAGCTTTTGGCAGGAACCTTTGCGGCTACGCTTCAATGTGAGGCAGGCGGTACAGAACCTTGTCAGAAATGTGATTCCTGTAAGAAAGCGATGGGAAAGAATCATCCGGATATTATTATGGTAAACCATGAGAAACCGGGAACAATTACAATTGATGAAATCCGTGATCAGGTGATCCACGATGTGGACATCAGACCATACTATAGTCCTTACAAGATATATATTATAGCAGATGCAGATATGATGACTCCCCAGGCTCAGAATGCACTTCTCAAGACAATCGAGGAGCCGCCGGAATATGCAGTGATCATGCTTCTGACCAATAATATAGGTGGTTTGCTGCCTACTATTCAGTCAAGATGTGTACGCCTTGATCTGAAGGTTGTAAATGATGGTCTGGTAAAAAAATATCTTATGGAGCATCTTCATGTGCCGGATTATCAGGCGGAAATTGATGCATCTTTTGCTCAGGGAAGCATTGGAAAGGCAAAGGAAGCGGCTACTTCGCAGGAATTTGCAGAGATGACGCAGAATGCATTAAGGATTCTGAAATATGCCAATACCATGGAAGTATATGAGCTGTCTGATGCAATAAAAAATCTTTCAGCAGAAAAGCAGAATATTAATGATTATCTGGATATCTTTCAGTTTTGGTTCAGAGATGTGCTGATGTTCAAAGCCACCAGGGAAATTGATAATCTGGTATTTAAACAGGAAATAAATTATATAAAGGAACAGGCAAAGGTGCGTTCTTATGAGAATCTGGAGAAAATTCTGGATTCTATCCAGAAGACAAAGGTTCGTCTGAAGGCAAATGTTAATTTTGAGCTTGCTCTTGAATTGCTGTTCCTGACAATCAGGGAGAAATAGAATGACAAAAGTAGTTGGTGTGAGATTTCGTAATGTTGGTAAAATTTATTATTTCAGTCCAAAGAATTATGAGATTAAAACAGGTGATCATGTAATTGTGGAAACCGCCCGTGGAATTGAATATGGAAAAGTTGTACTGGCACCACGAGAGGTAAGCGATGACAGTGTGGTACATCCGCTTAAGGAAGTACTTCGTGTGGCAACAAAAGATGATGATGAAAGAGAAGCTCAGAACAGAAGTAAGGAAAGAAATGCTTTTAAAATCTGTCAGAAGAAAATCAGAGAGCATGGGCTGGAAATGAAACTGATTGATGCTGAATATACTTTTGACAATAATAAGGTACTGTTTTATTTTACTGCAGATGGCCGTATCGATTTTCGACAGCTGGTTAAGGATTTGGCATCTATTTTTAAAACACGTATTGAGCTTCGCCAAATAGGTGTCCGTGACGAGACAAAAATTCTGGGTGGGATTGGCATTTGCGGCAGATGTCTGTGCTGTCATACCTATTTGTCAGAATTTGTTCCGGTATCTATAAAAATGGCGAAGGAACAGAATTTATCTCTGAATCAGACAAAGATTTCGGGAGTCTGCGGCAGACTGATGTGCTGTTTAAAAAATGAACAGGAAACATATGAGGAATTAAATAAAAGACTTCCGGGAATCGGAGATATGGTTACTACTCCGGATGGACTGCAGGGATCTGTACAAAGTGTAAATGTGCTTCGTCAGAGAGTGAAGGTTATTGTAGATATTAATGATGAAAAAGAAATCCAGGAGTTTCCTGTGGAGGAATTAAAATTTAAACCACGCAGGAAAAAAGTAAAGGTTTCTGATAAAGAATTAAAGGAACTTGGAGATCTAGAGGATAAAAAGGGAGATTCCAAATTAAATGGATGAGAAGCTGGTCAGGGAAAAAGAGCGGGTCGATGATCTGCAGAATGGTTATTATGTAATACAGGATCCGGATAAATTCTGCTTTGGTATGGATGCTGTTCTTCTTTCTGGCTTTGCAAAAGTAAAAAAGAGTGAAACTGCGTTGGACATGGGTACAGGAACCGGTATTATTCCGATTCTTCTGAAAGCAAAGACTCAGGGAAAGCATTTTACAGGTCTGGAGATTCAGAAGGAATGTGCAGAGATGGCCAGTCGCAGTGTAAAGTATAATCATTTGGAAGAAGATGTGGAGATTGTACAGGGAGATATCAAAGAGGCTGCTGATATTTTTGGAGCGGCTTCTTTTGATGTGGTAACAAGTAATCCTCCATATATGATAGGACAACATGGATTGAGAAATCCGGATATGCCCAAAGCTATTGCACGACATGAGGTGCTTTGTAATCTGGAGGATGTGATAAGCCAGGCTTCCAGAGTACTGAAAGACAGAGGCAGATTTTATATGGTTCACAGACCGTTCAGACTGGCAGAAATTATGAATGTACTGACGAAATATCATCTGGAGCCCAAAAGAATGCAGCTGGTATATCCTTACATAGACAGAGAACCTAATATGGTTTTGATAGAGGCTCTCAAGGGTGGAAATTCCAGAATTACAGTGGAGCCGCCGTTGATTGTATATAAAGAGCCCGGAGTCTATACAGAAAATATTCTTAAAATTTACGATATGATATAATATCAGGTGGAACAAAGTTACAAAAAATTGACAGGAAACAAACTATGGTATTATAAAGTCAGGGAGGAATGGATATGAGCGGAAAATTGTATTTGTGTGCTACGCCCATAGGTAATCTGGAGGATATTACATTAAGAGTTCTCCGTACATTGAAAGAAGTGGATCTGATCGCTGCTGAAGATACCAGAAATAGTATTAAGCTGCTGAATCATTTTGATATCAAAACTCCTATGACCAGTTATCATGAATATAATAAGATTGATAAAGCTTATGTTCTTATCAATAAAATGAGAGAAGGACAGAATATTGCCTTGATTACAGATGCAGGTACTCCGGGGATTTCAGATCCTGGAGAGGAACTGGCTGCTATGTGCTGTGAAGCAGGAATTGAAGTTACTTCTCTTCCGGGACCGGCAGCATGTATCACAGCACTTACATTATCAGGCTTGTCTACCAGGCGTTTTGCATTTGAAGCTTTTCTGCCGGCAGATAAGAAAGAGAGAAAGATGATCCTGGAAGAACTGAAAAATGAAACCAGGACAATTATTATATATGAGGCACCCCACCGGCTGGTGAGAACATTGGAGGAACTGAGGGAAGCTCTGGGAAATCGCAGAATGACTTTGTGTAGAGAGTTGACAAAGAAGCATGAAACTGCATTTCATACCACAATAGAGGCTCTGATTACTTTTTATACTACAGAGAAACCGTTGGGAGAATGTGTACTTGTAGTAGAGGGAAAAAGTCATCAGGAGATGAAGGAGGAGCAGCAGGCATCCTGGGAAAAAATAACGATTGAAGATCATATGAAAATTTATGAAGAAAAAGGTTATTCCAGAAAAGAAGCAATGAAGCTTGTGGCCAATGACAGAGGAGTGACAAAGAGAGATATTTATCAGTATCTGATCAGTCATTGAAAATAACTGTGTAAGGAAAATAGATTGCTGTAACGCAGATAAAATCCGCGTTACAGCAGTTTTTTTATGGTAAAACGATAATTTTTGTGCTATAATAAATTTGTGTTATTATGTCCAAAGATCAGAATATATTTGCAAATTACAGATTTGATTTTCAAATATATTTTGATTTTATGATATTAGGGTCAAAAGATCGTTTGGCCTTACATTTTAATTAAATATAAACAGGAGGAATAACATGGGCGGAGAGAATACGGAATACGGCGCAGATCAGATCCAGATTCTGGAGGGTCTGGAAGCTGTACGTAAGAGGCCGGGTATGTATATCGGAAGTACATCCAGCCGAGGACTTCATCATCTGGTTTACGAGATCGTGGATAATGCGGTAGATGAAGCACTGGCTGGTTTTTGTACGGAAATTCAGGTAATCATTAATCAGGATAATTCAATCACAGTTATAGATAACGGACGTGGAATTCCGGTAGGTATTAATCATAAAGCGGGAATTCCTGCAGTAGAAGTTGTTTTTACTATTCTGCATGCCGGCGGTAAATTTGGCGGTGGAGGATATAAGGTATCAGGTGGTCTTCATGGTGTAGGTGCGTCAGTTGTAAACGCACTTTCCACCTGGCTGGAGGTAACAATCTGCCGTGAAGGTAAAGTATATCAGCAGAGATATGAACGCGGTAAAACCATGTATCCACTGAAGATGGTAGGTGAGTGTGATCCTGAACAGACAGGAACAAAAGTTGTATTTCTTCCGGACAGCGAAGTTTTTGAAGAAACAGTATATGATTATGATATTCTGAAACAGCGTCTCCGTGAAATGGCATTTCTGACTAAGGGATTAAAGATTATTCTCAAAGACAGCAGAGAGGGAATGGAAAGAGAAAAAATCTTCCATTATGAGGGTGGTATCCGGGAATTCGTAAGTTATCTAAACAGAAGCAAAGAAGCGCTTTATCCGGAAATTATTTATTGCGAAGGGCAGCAGAACGGAGTATCTGTGGAAGTTGCCATGCAGCATAATGATTCATATACAGAGAATTGCTATGGATTTGTAAATAATATCAATACCCCTGAGGGAGGAACCCATATTGTAGGTTTTCGTAATGCACTTACCAAGACCTTTAATGATTATGCCCATAAGAATAAGCTGCTCAAAGAAAGTGAACCAAATTTAAGTGGTGATGATATCAGGGAGGGACTGACTGCCATTGTCAGTGTTAAAATCGAAGAACCTCAGTTTGAGGGACAGACAAAACAGAAACTTGGAAACAGTGAAGCCAGAGGTGCTGTAGATAATGTGGTAAGCAAGCAACTGGAGATTTTTCTGGAGGAGAATCCATCTGTAGCAAAGGTAATCGTGGAAAAATCTGTTCTTGCCCAGAGAGCCCGTGAAGCGGCACGTAAGGCCAGAGATCTTACCAGAAGAAAATCTGCTCTTGACAATATGTCTCTGCCGGGTAAGCTTGCTGACTGTTCAGATAAGAATCCTGAAAATTGTGAAATCTATATTGTTGAGGGAGATTCCGCCGGTGGATCTGCCAAGACTGCCAGAAACCGTGTGACACAGGCAATACTTCCTTTGAGAGGTAAAATTTTAAATGTAGAGAAGGCCCGTCTGGACAAAATTTATTCCAATGCAGAGATCAAAGCAATGATCACAGCATTTGGAACAGGGATTCATGAAGATTTTGATATTACAAAATTAAGATATCATAAGATCATTATTATGACAGATGCCGATGTTGATGGCGCACATATTGCTACATTGCTGCTGACTTTCCTCTATCGCTTTATGCCGGAACTGATCAAACAGGGATATGTATATCTGGCTCAGCCACCTCTTTATAAAGTAGAGAAGAATAAAAAGGTATGGTACGCTTATGATGATAATGAACTGAATGGAATTCTTACAGAGATCGGTCGTGATAGTAATAACAAAATACAGCGTTACAAAGGTCTGGGTGAGATGGATGCTGAGCAGCTCTGGGAGACAACCATGGATCCGGAGAAGAGAATTCTGCTTCGTGTAACTATGGATGAGGCGGCAACTTCAGAAATAGATCTGACGTTTACCACACTGATGGGAGATAAGGTAGAGCCAAGACGTGAGTTTATTGAAGAGAACGCAAGATTTGTGAAGAATTTGGATATCTGATAATGGGAGAATAGAGAATGGAAGATAATATTTTTGACAAAGTCCACGAGGTGGATCTGGAAAAAACCATGAAAGACTCCTACATTGACTATGCTATGAGCGTTATTGCTTCCAGAGCATTGCCGGATGTAAGAGATGGTCTGAAACCAGTTCAGCGTCGTGTTCTGTATTCCATGATCGAGCTGAATAATGGTCCTGACAAGCCACATCGTAAATGTGCGCGTATTGTCGGTGATACAATGGGTAAATATCATCCTCACGGTGACAGCTCAATTTATGGAGCACTGGTAAATATGGCACAGGAATGGTCTACCAGATATCCATTGGTAGATGGCCATGGTAACTTTGGATCTGTAGATGGTGATGGGGCGGCTGCTATGCGATATACAGAGGCACGTCTCAGCAAAATTTCTATGGAAATGCTGGCAGATATCAACAAGGATACCGTTGATTTCCAGCCAAACTTTGATGAAACAGAGAGAGAACCGGTTGTGCTTCCATCCAGATATCCTAATCTGCTGGTAAATGGTACTTCCGGTATTGCGGTAGGTATGGCTACCAATATTCCGCCTCATAACCTGAGAGAAGTTATTAATGCTGTTGTCAGGATCATTGACAATACAATTGAAGAGCAGAGAGAAACTACGATAGAGGAAATTCTGGAAATTGTAAAAGGACCGGATTTTCCAACAGGAGCTACAATTCTGGGCAGAAGAGGCATCGAGGAAGCGTACCGCACAGGGCGGGGTAAGATCCGTGTGCGTGCGGTAACCGAGATTGAGACACTTCCAAACGGTAAATCAAGAATTATCGTTACAGAGCTTCCTTATCTGGTAAATAAGGCGCGTCTGATTTCCAAAATTGCGGAGCTGGTAAGAGATAAAAAAATTGATGGAATTACAGATCTGAATGACCATTCCAGCCGTGAAGGTATGAGAATCTGTATTGATCTGCGCAAAGATGCCAATGCAAATGTAGTATTGAATTTGCTCTATAAACATACACAGCTACAGGATACTTTCGGTGTTAATATGCTTTCTCTGATCCCTAATCATGGAAGTCTGGAGCCTAAAGTCCTGAATCTGAAAGAGATGCTGGAGTATTATCTGGCCCATCAGGAAGATGTTGTAACAAGAAGAACAAAATATGATTTAAACAAAGCCAGAGAACGTGCTCACATTTTAGAGGGTCTGTTAAAGGCTTTGGATAATATTGATGAGGTTATCCGGATTATCAGGGCATCTCAGAATGTACAGATTGCCAAACAGGAATTGATAGAGCGTTTTGAATTAACGGATGTACAGGCTCAGGCTATTGTAGACATGCGTCTTCGTGCTCTGACAGGTTTGGAAAGAGAGAAGCTGGAAGCAGAATATGCAGATCTTATGGAGAAAATACGTAAATACGAAGCCATTCTTGCAGACAGAAATCTCCTTCTCAGAGTAATCCGAGAAGAAATCCTGGCAATTGCCGAGAAATATGGAGATGACAGACAGACTTCCATTGGTTATGATGTGTATGATATTTCTACAGAGGATTTGATTCCAAGAGAAAATACAGTGATAACAATGACCAAACGTGGATATATCAAGAGAATGACAGTGGATAATTTCAGAAGCCAGAACAGAGGCGGTCGTGGAATTAAGGGTATGCAGACTCTGGAGGATGATTATATTGAAGAACTCCTGATGACTACCACTCATCATTATCTGATGTTCTTTACAAATACAGGGCGGGTATATCGTCTGAAGGCATATGAGATTCCAGAGGCAGGACGTACTGCCAGAGGAACAGCAATCATTAACCTTTTACAGCTTATGCCGGGCGAATCTGTTACAGCAGTAATCCCAATCCGAAAATTTGAAGAGACAGGTTATCTGATGATGGCGACAAGAAATGGATTGGTAAAGAAAACGCCGATTCGTGACTATGCAAATGTGCGTAAGACCGGATTAGCGGCAATTACGCTCAGAGATGATGACCAGCTGATAGAAGTAAAATTGACAGATGATAAAAAAGACATTATTCTGATTACAAAGAATGGCCAGTGTATTCGATTCAAAGAAACTGATGTAAGAAGTACAGGCCGTACCTCTATGGGTGTAAGAGGAATGAATCTGGAAGATGATGAAATTGTTGCCATGCAGCTGAATTCTCAGGGAGACTGTCTGCTGATCGTGTCTGCAAATGGTATGGGAAAGAGAACTTCAATGAGTGAATTTACCTGTCAGAACCGTGGCGGTAAAGGTGTGAAATGTTATAAGATCACAGAGAAAACCGGAAATGTCATTGGTGCCAGAGCGGTAAATGAAGACAATGAAGTAATGCTTATTACCACAGAAGGAATTATTATCCGTATTGCATGCTCAGACATCTCTGTCCTTGGAAGAATTACATCAGGTGTAAAACTGATTAATCTTACAGAAGGTGTAACTGTGGCAGGTGTTGCCAAAGTAAGGGATAAAGAAGAGAAGGATAATAAAGAATCTGCAGCAGATAACGAGGAAACACAGGAAACACCAGAGGAAAATAGAGGGGAAACTGAATAATTATGAAAAGATGGATGAAGTATTTCATTGTTGGGGTAACAGTTCTGCTTATTTTTTCCATGACAGGGTGCGGTGGTGTCAGTCATAAATCTCCGGAAAAGGTAACAGAAGAATTGATCAATGCTTATGCAAATGGCAAAGAGAAAAAGGTAAAAGACTGTTACAATGAAAAGAAGGATACCGAAGACAGCCTGCAATCTGAGATTACGGCAACCATAAAGTATTTCCAGGCGCATAATACAAAGAAGGTAAATATACAGGAATGCGATATCATTTCAGAAAATGATAAGTATACTTATGTATATATTACATATAATATGGTTCTGGAGGATGACCAGGAGTATCCGTGTATTGGCACTTATATGATTGGTAAAAAGGATAAAAGCTATTATATTCTTCCACCATCTCAGATTACAGATGATATGAGAACACAGGCTGCAACGGATTATGCAGATTTTATGACAAAAGATGTTTATAAAGATTATGCCAAGGCATATGAGAAGTTTATAAAGAAAAATCCTGGTTATGAAGATAAAATTTCAGGAAAAATAAGCTGATCGCAGTGAGGACCAAAAATGAAGAGAATAATATTAATGGTATTTAGAAATCTCATATGGGTTCCTTATGGATGGTTTAAACTGTGCTGGTGTGCAGCTCATGTAGACAGATACAGTGAAAAAGAAAGATATGAATTGCTTCAATATATAGATAACAGAGCAATACGTGGAGGAAACATTAAGATAGAAGCTTATGGGCTGGAAAATATCCCAAAGGAAAATGGATTTATGTTCTTTCCGAATCATCAGGGATTGTTTGACGTACTTGCAATCCTTCAGGTGTGTCCGGTTCCCTTTTCTGTAGTCGCCAAAAAAGAGCTTACAGATGTTCCTTTTCTTAAACAGGTTTTTGCGTGTATGAAAGCACTTATGATTGACAGGGAGGATATTAAGCAGTCTATGCAGGTTATCCTTCAGGTAATCAAAGAAGTGAAAGAGGGAAGAAATTATCTGATCTTTGCAGAAGGAACCAGAAATAAAGATAAAAACAGACCTCATGAGTTTAAAGGTGGAAGCTTTAAGGCTGCCACTAAGTCCAGATGTCCGATTGTTCCGGTAGCTCTCATAGATTCCTATAAAGCTTTTGACACCAGATCTATCGAAAAGATGGTTGTACAGGTGCATTTTCTGGAACCGATGTATTATGATGAATATAAAGACATGAAAACTACAGAACTGGCTTTGGAAGTTAAAACCCGTATTGAAGAAACTATTAAGAAATCTGGAAAGTGGGATTAACCCAAAGGTGAATAAGCAAAAAAACAGTCGGGAAACCGGCTGTTTTTTGATGTGAAAAGAAAAGTATAATGAATAAAGAAAAGTCTTTGAAAAAATAAATAAAAAAAGATAAAAAAACTGTTGACAAAATACTTTTTTTTACTTATAATAACACATGCACTTGTGAAAAAGCGCATTCGAATTTAATATATGACTATTAGTTCGGAGTCGGGAGAAGTACTCAAGAGGCCGAAGAGGTGCCCCTGCTAAGGGTATAGGTCGTTAACGCGGCGCGAGGGTTCAAATCCCTCCTTCTCCGTTATTTTTACAAAAAAATGTAAAAATAAATAAAAAAGTTCTTGACAAACTCGAATACGTATGATAAAGTAAACGAGTTGCTGATGAACAGCAAACATGTTGAAAAAATAATTTGAAAAAACTTAAAAAAGTTCTTGACAAGTTAAAAACAACATGATAAAATAAACAAGCTGTCACAAAGACAGGCAACCTTGATAACTAAACAGTGAAACACATACGATTCTCGAAAATTCTTTACACATGAGCATCGAAAGATGCGAATGCGGTTCGGTTCGTA